>JAHJJF010000069.1 GCA_018823135.1 Pseudomonadota bacterium | reverse complement strand
GATATAGTTTCGGTGTACTGGATGTCCATGATTTTTACCAAAAGGGTGCACCAGCATGGGAAAAAACAGATGCTTTTCCAGTAGGCATTGCATATCGAGCTACAGCAAACTTTGATAACGGTTTCCGTGCTGATGTTGGAATCGGTCCAGTTGTGCATATCGGGGATTTGGGAACACCTGTTCAAGGGTATGAATATTCCGACAAGCCATTGAATGCCACCGTGGGTTACAGTTTTATTTTGAGTAAAAACACCAAGGTCTATATTCGGTCCGGGCTTGTTTACCATTACCTCGGTAAAGGTGGTTATCAAAACAAAAACGATGCTTTTGGTGTTTTGGGCGCTGTAGGAGTTGAATTCGCCAAACAAAGAAAAATGTCTGGTTTTTTAGAGGTCGCTTATGACAACACTGAAGTTACTTTTGAATATAACTGTGGTGCTGTATCCTGCGCTCAGAGAGAAGATATAAAAATTAGTGGTTTTGTCGTTTCCTTTGGAATTTCTTTTTGAAATCAATGTACAGTGATTTATTCGGAAAAACATGCTTGTTGATAAATTGAATTCAGCGAAAGCCGAGCAATCGGTTCGATAGGGACTCCAGGGGGGCAGTTTTTTTCGAAATACGGACGTAGTACGCATCTCAGCCAAAGCGTTTGACTGAAAAGATTTATAGAATAGGAGAATAACCATGAAGATGAGAAATCAATTTATTTGTTCTATTATATTCTTAATAACTTGCTTGTTGGCCCCTATGCCTCTTTATGCAGAAGGAGATGCAGGATTATCCAATGGGCAGTCTATTTATGTTCCCGCGTATTCACATATTTACAGTGGCGATCGAGAAAGGCCTTTCTTTCTGACGGTAACGCTAAGCATCAGAAATATTGATCCAAGGCATCAAATCAATATCACAATAATTGATTATTATGAGACACAAGGGAGAGTATTAAAAAAATATATTGATAGGCCCGCAATTTTAAAGCCATTAGGGTCATTACGATATGTCATACCCCAAAGCGACAAAACCGGAGGGTCAGGTGCCAACTTTATTGTTGAATGGGAAGCCGAACAATTAGTCAATCCACCAATTGTTGAAACAGTAATGATCGGAACACAGTCGCAGCAAGGCATCTCTTTTACAAGCCGCGGTCGAGTTATTATTACACCAAACCAATAACGGATGTCGAAGCAGTGTATTAAGGGGGACTTGCTACGCCAGCGTCTTTTTGATCAATGCCAGGCTGGTGGCTTCCGTGATCAACCGCCAAATCACGGCTGGTTCCTTATGCTCGACATTCGCACCATTGTGATTTTATTGAGGAATAGACATGATTTTGGATGTACTTGAGAATGCACACCGTTATCTGACCCTGAACAAAGGATTTCCAAAAGCAATTGAATTTCTTTTACGCCATGATCTTGACCAACTGCCGGTGGAGAAGTATGAAATTGCCGGTGGGCGCGTTTATGCGATGGTGGCAAAGGATCCTGGTCGCAAGAAAGAGAATGCTCTGCTCGAAACACATGAGAAATACATTGATATCCAATTGGTTCTGGCAGGAACTGATGATATGGGATGGAAGCCAAAATCATCCTGCAAGCACCCAACCGGAGAATATGATAAAGAATCTGACATTCAATTTTTCGCGGATCAACCAGATGCCTGGCTTCCTGTTAAACGTGGATTATTTGTCATCTTTTTTCCGGAAGATGCACACATGCCACTGATCTCAGCAGGACAACTCCACAAAGTCGTTGTCAAGGTCGCAGTGGAGCAGAAATGAAAAGTGTGAATCAGGCGCTTGATGAGGGCACGCGGAATACTTCGGCGGCGCTGACGCGGCAAAGTCTGTGACTGCGCCACTCAACTCATGCCTTCGACCAGTATGGATCAATGGAGTGATCTTACTCCGAAAGGCCATCGGCAACAGTCATATTATAGATAAATCAAAATAACAAGGAATCCAATCATGAACAGACATGTGTTGATGGGTCTAATTGCAGTGGTGATATTTTTGGCAGCTAATGTCGGAGCAAAAGAGGTAAGCCTCGACACGGGAGAAACATACCAGCAGGGAGACCTTACCGTCACCTGCGGTCAATCGTCAACTGATATCCCCTTGGCCCTCAATGACTGCCAGCATTGGGACGATTTTAATAAAAAGTGCCTGTTTGAAAAAACGACGTATAAATATGAACAACTCGAATGCGTCGAAGATTGTCAGCACTGGGATAAGTTCAACAGCACCTGTCATTACCGGACAAAATGTACTTTCTACCCGCCCCAGAAGGCATTTGTGCAAACCACGTGCGAAAAGTTTGACGACTTCAACAATATCTGTGTGAAAACGAGGAATACGAAAATAGGTCGCTGAGGCAAAAAAAGTCGGGTCAACCTGACAGCGAGCAACGCAGAGGCCTTAACATGCTTGCTGTCTGGCGGCTGACGTGACCTTGATCGACCTGGTTTTCCGGATTCGTAAGCCGCTTATCCCTTGAGTTCTGAGAAGATATGCATGAGACTCTGGTCCATACATCCTGAATATTTAGATGTAAAGGGGTTGGTTGCGGCTTGGCGGGAAGGTCTTCTGGCGCAGAAGGTATTACGCGGGATGACCAAGGGATATAAGAGACATCCCCAGTTAACGCGATTCAAGAACTCCAGCAACGCAATTGGCGCCATTGGCAGTTATTTGAAGGGGATAATTGATGAGGCGGATAAACGAGGCTATCATTTTAACAGCAGCAAGATCGTTAATCAGACAGATAAGGACACAATACCGGTAACAACGGGCCAGGTGGAATATGAGTTCAAACATCTATTGGGCAAACTCAGGGAAAGGGCGCCGGAGCGGTATGAGCAGTTCAAAAATCTTAAGGACATACAGGTCCATCCACTCTTTATAACAATCAGCGGCGCGGTGGAAGGCTGGGAAAGAACTCAGCCAGCAGGCGGCTGAGTCATGGTGACAATCCTTTTGTGACAGGCATAGTTGCAAAACCCTGAAGCGATATCAGGCTGATAATCAGTATCGCGTCCAAACTTATTTTGTAAAAAAGTTCATGATAATACGGCATGAAATATTTTGTTGATTGCGCATAATGTTTCATGCATAGTATTGAAAATCCCTCGACTCGGATATTGATTGTCTTGGGGAAGTGTAACCGGCAATTGCGGTTAACTGATCCTGAAATATCCATCACCACCTAATCCCGGAGAAAATATATGAAGGCAAAGGACATTATGGATCCGGTCACGGATTATCTGACTCCGGAGGATACCCTGCAGCAGGCCGTACAGAAAATGCGCGCCACCAAACGCTGGCACGGTCAGGGTCTGAAGGGCATGGTGATTCTGGACCAGGCAGGCAGATTGATCGGCGTTCTTGCCATCAAGGATATCCTGCGAGCCACTATCCCCGTCTATATGGACCCGAGAATTTCAAAATTTTCCTGGGACGGCATGCTGGAGACCATGGCCAGTAAGGTGGCCTGCCGGAAGGTGAAGGAATTCATGTCCACCAGGGTTGTCACCGTTCCTGAAGACGCACCACTGATGCGGTGCGTTGATCTGCTGATTGAAAAAAATCTGCAGCGTCTGCCGGTGGTGGATGCAGACAATAAGGTGTTGGGGGTTGTCTATATTCGTGACATCTACAACCTTATCTCAAAAATTTTTACTGAGGCACCAAAGTGTGAAATATGAGTCCATCCGCCATCATCCCCCATCCCTTTGAAATGAACGCCGCCTTCTGGACCGCCACCTCGATTTTCATTATTGCCTATACCGTCATTATCACTGAAAAGGTCCATAAGACCGTGGTCGCCATCTGCGGAGCTTCCCTGATGATCGCCCTCAAGGTTCTGGATCAGCATGAGGCCTTCCATCTCGAGGAATTCGGGGTGGACTGGAATGTTATTTTTCTGTTGATCAGCATGATGATCATCATCAACCTGATGCGGCCTACCGGTATTTTCGAGTACATCGCCATCAAGAGCGCCAAGGTCGGCAAGGGCGAACCCATGCGGATCATGATTATTTTTGCAGTGGTCACCGCGGTGTTGAGTGCTCTGCTGGACAATGTTACCACTGTTCTCCTGCTGGCTCCGGTTACCCTCTTGATTGCCGATGCCCTGGATGTCGATCCCGTTCCCTTTCTCATTGTCGAGGCACTGGCCTCCAATATCGGCGGTACCGCCACCCTGATCGGCGATCCGCCCAATATCATGATCGCCTCAAAGGCCAAGCTGGATTTCATGGATTTTATCTACAATCTGGCACCGATAGTGATTGTGATCATGGTGGTTTTCCTTGTAGTGATCAAGATAGTTTTTGGTCGCAAGCTGAAAACTACGCCGGAACGGCAGCGGCATGTCCTTGCTATGGATGAAAATGCGGCGATTACTGATCCGGTGATGCTGAAAAAATCACTGTTTGTACTGGTCATTGTCCTAGTCGGTTTTGTCCTGCACGGCCCGCTTCATTACGAACCAGCCACCGTTGCGCTGTTCGGCGCCGGTCTGCTCCTGCTTCTTTCCAGAACCGACGAGCCTCATCATGTGCTGGCTGAAATTGAATGGCCCACCATCTTTTTTTTCATCGGTTTGTTCATTATTGTCGGTGGGGTGGTCAAGGTAGGGTTGATCAAGTGGTTGTCCATCAAGATGCTGGCAGTCACTCAAGGCAATATGCTGGGGACCAGTATGCTGCTTCTCTGGTTTTCAGCCATTGCTTCGGCCATAGTCGATAATATCCCCTATGTGGCTACAATGAATCCCCTGCTCATCGATATGGCCGGCCAGCTCTGGCCTGATGAATCGGGTCTCGCTCTGTTGCAGCATCCTGAAATGCTGCCGCTCTGGTGGTCACTTGCCCTGGGAGCCTGTCTGGGCGGCAACGGTTCACCCATCGGCGCCTCAGCCAATGTCATCGTGGTGGGGATGGCGGAAAAGGCGGGTCGAAAAATCAGCTTTATGAAGTTTGTGGCCTACGGCGCACCGATCATGCTCCTGACCGTTTTTATTTCCATGATCTATATCTGGCTCAGGTACTACCTGTTTTAAAATCTCCCTGACTGATGCCTGAAAGACCGGCATAAATCAGCCTATTTTCTTTGATATAAATTGATAATTTGTAAAATAATGTTTGTTATGCGTTCATAAAAAAAGATAGAACTGTTTTATGGATAATCCAGCATCAATAATGTGGGGAGTGCTGTTTGGGTCAATCGGCATGGGATACCTGATTTACGGAAGAAAACAAAGGCGAGGTATTGCTCTCCTGTCTGGTGTCATGCTCAGTGTTTTCCCATATTTTGTCTCCAATGTTTTTCTCATGATTTTTGTTGCCTTGGGTTTAATGCTTCTTCCATATTTTTTAAGATACTAGCCCGACATCGACCACTGCGGGAATATTGCAGCTGTATGCCGAATTTGACTGATGTGACAATGGATAATTTTTTACAAAAAAGGAGATTAGAATGAAGATCTATGTAGGAAATTTGTCGTACGAGGTAACCGAAGAGGATTTGCGGCTGGCTTGCGAACAATTCGGGCAGGTTGAATCCTCAACCATTATAAAAGACCAGTTTAGCGGAAAATCAAAAGGATTTGGATTCGTGGAGATGGCCTCTAAGGCTGAAGGGCAGGCGGCAATTGACGCCCTGAACGGCAAAGACCTCAAAGGCAGGGCGATCAACGTCAATGAGGCTCGACCTCGTACTGATAAACCCAAAAATAAAGGCGGATTCGGCGGTGGTCGGGGCGGCCAAGGTAGTGGTCGCGGTGGCCAAGGGGGCGACCGAGGCGGATATGGTGGAGGTCGAGGCGGACAAGGTGGTGACCGAGGCGGACAAGGCGGTGACCGAGGTGGGTACGGTGGTCGTGGTGGACAGGGAAGTGGCCGAGGTGGACAGGGTGGGGGCCGAGGCGGGCAAGGGCAGGGCTGATGGGCGGCTATTCTGTGAAATCATTTTGCAGGAATTGACACGGAATTGAAATTTGTTTTAATTTTTTGAAAAAAGCAGAACTCAAATAATCAAGGAGGTACCTATGGGTATGATGCAAGAATTCAAAACATTTGCGATGCGCGGTAATGTTGTGGACATGGCGGTGGGTATAATCATCGGCGGTGCCTTTGGGAAAATTGTTTCTTCTTTTGTCGCAGATGTGATTATGCCCCCTATTGGCCTACTCATCGGTGGTGTCGATTTTTCGAAACTTACGGTAATCATTCAAGCGGCGGCGGGTGACGTTGCTGCGGTGACAATTAATTACGGTAAATTCATTCAAACGGTACTTGATTTTCTGATCATTGCCTTTGCCATTTTTATGGTTATAAAAGGAATGAACACCTTAAAGAAGAAAGAGGAGGCGGCTCCTGCACCACCACCTGCGCCCTCAAAAGAAGAAACGCTGCTCACCGAAATACGGGACGCACTTCTACGGAAATAATTGCACTGTAACAACAAACGAATCTCATCAAGGATGGTATTTTTTGCCTGAATATAGTCTGTACGCTTCGTTGCGCCGAGGGGATGAATGGTGGAAGTATCCCCTGAATTTCTCCATGCATCTCCAAAGCAAGTAGAGCAAGTTAAGTATTGATGAATTTGCGTTGGATCTGTTTGCCAAACCTGGTAAAACGGCCCTCTTTTGTACTTGCTTGAGAGGTGTCATGGCTTTTGCTTTTTGAAAAATCGTCATTGCCGGCTGGACTTTGAGTTTTGTAAACGGTTTTTCCTCCAGCAGGAGGGGATATCACAGAAAAGAGGGGATCTTTGCCATGCTCTACATTGTCAAAACAAATAAAGATGTTGAAACCGCTTTCAATGATTTAAGTGTATCCATCAAGAGTCATGGATTCGGCATTCTTCAGACGTATGACCTGAAAGAAAAACTCAAGGAGAAGAATGTTGCACTGGCCAATGAATGCCGCATTATCGAAGTGTGCAATCCCAAACAGGCGGCCAGGATTCTTACCGAAAACATGACCGTGAGTCTGGCGCTTCCCTGCAGGATCGCAGTATACGAAGAACACGGCGAGACGAAGATCGGCACTCTCCGCCCAACCAGTCTGCTTGCAGTTTTTCCCGGTGCGGAAGATCATTCAGCCGTTGCCAATGAGGTTGAAAAAGCTATTCTGCATATGATTGATGATGCAATATGAAATCAGTTCAGTGTCATAATTCCAGCGAAAACCATGCATAATACTGGATGGTTCGGGGCGAATAAAGACAGTACAAAGAATAAAACACCTATCGACACGATGAAACAGTATGCCCGGGGAGAAGATCAGCAAGTCACATTGTGAGGATATAAGACGTGATCTAAATTGATATCAATGGTAAAAATGTGGGTCGGTAAAAATGGGTTGTTTTATTCTGCTCTCTGTTTAAATACAGGTGCAGTGAAAAAATAATAATGGATTAGCCATATGCGAGTCTTAAAACATCTTTTTGATAACAACAGGAAATGGGCGGAAAAAGTAAAAAACGCTGCCCCTGATTTCTTTTTAAATCTCTCGAAGCAACAAAATCCTGAGTATTTATGGATTGGTTGTTCGGATAGCCGCGTCCCGGCAAATGAGATTGTTGACATGCTGCCAGGGGAAATATTCGTTCACCGGAATATCGCCAATCTCGTTATCCATACAGACCTGAACTGCCTGTCGGTAATTCAATACGCCGTAGAATTATTAAATGTAAAGCACATTATTGTCTGCGGTCATTATGGTTGCGGTGGCATTCGCTCAGCCATGGATAATAAAGAACATGGTTTAATTGATAACTGGCTTCGAAATATCAAAGATACTTATCGCTATCATCAGGCCAAATTTGACGCACTTCAAGATGAAAAAGAAAAAATTGATTTAATGTGTGAGCTCAATGTCGTTGAGCAGGTTGCCAATATATGCCACACAACAATTGTGCAGACTGCGTGGAAATCCGGCCAGAAACTGACGGTTCACGGCTGGATATACAGCATTGAAGACGGGATATTGAAAGATCTGAATGTCTGTGTCACAGGCATTGATGAAATAGCTCAGATTCACCGATTGAAATAATACCTCCCCTTGCCGCAAAAAATCATATGACAACCGCATCAGATTGGCTGTTTCATCCGTTGCGTTTCTCCGGCCAATTTTTCAACAGGAAAGACAGGTCTGTGTACATTGAACATGCGAATAATGTGGTGATTTTTAGCGCTGATTCCATCTTGATTTCTTTACAGAATAGGGTATAGACAAGTCATGTTACGGGAATTAAAGATTACCAATCTTGCACTGATCGAATCCCTTGAGATTGATTTCAGGAATGGCCTTACCGTTCTTACCGGAGAAACCGGCGCCGGTAAATCCATCATCCTGCAGGCGTTGCACCTTCTTTCCGGGGGCAGGGCATCCACGGACTGGGTGCGGACCGGCGCTGACTCGGCGGTTGTTGAGGCATTGTTCGAGGTGTCTTCCTACAGAAGCGAGGTGCCAGGAATTCTTGAGGACATGGGCCTTGCAAGCGATGATCTGGTCGTTATCAGAAGGATAATTTTGCGCAACGGCAAGAGCAGGTATTATGTCAATGGCGGCATTGCAACTGCCGGCGTGGTGAGTCGAATTACCGAAGGACTGTTCAGCGTTGCCAGCCAGCACGACCACCAGCAGCTGCTCCACCCGCGATACCAACTGGATTTTGTCGATGAGGTTGGAGAATTATGGCATGACCGGGAAAAACTTGGCGCTCTCTATGAGCAGTGGCATCGACTGGGTGACGAGTTACGGACATTACAAAACAGCGATCGCGACAAAGAACAGCGTCGGGATTTTCTTGCCTATCAGGTTCGTGAAATAGAAGATGCGCGGATATATCTTCCGGACGATGCAAACCTTGCCGAAGAAAAAGCACGATTGAAGGCATCGGATGATCTGCTGCTTCTGGCTAAAGAAAGCAGTCGTTTCCTGGAAGGGGAAATTCACGATAAAATTGGCATAGTGCGAAAAAATATCGAGCGCATGGCTGCACTTGACAAGGGATTGGCGAATGCAGCTGAAAAGATCGCCGGTATTGGTTTTGAACTAGAGGACCAGGCGATTGTCTTGAGAAATTACATAGGTTCCATCTCCACCGATCCTGCTGAGCTTGAAAAGGTGGCGACTCGCATTGATCTCCTGCAGCAGCTCAAGCGTAAATACGGCGTCAGCCTCGAAGATGTTGTAAAATATGGAGATCAGGCCAGGAAGGAATTGTCAATGCTTGAGGTTCTTGACCAACGCCTTGATAGCCTTGAAAGGGAGATTGCAGTTATTGAAAAGCAATTAATCGCTGCGACAGAGTCTCTTTCCAAGGAGCGAAAAAAAACAGCCGTCGAACTTTCCAAAACCATAGGTATCGAGCTGAAATCGTTGAACTTTGATCAGGCCATTCTTGAGATTCAATTTAATGATCCCCCAAAAGATGATTTATCGCAATTGTCCCGGGCCGGATGGGACAGACCGGTTTTCATGTTTTCCGCAAACCCGGGTGAGCCCGCCAAGCCGGTTGCCAAAATCGCTTCAGGTGGTGAACTTTCCAGGGTGATGCTCGCCTTAAAGACAATATTATCGCGCAAGGACAAGGTCGAAACCGTCATCTTTGACGAGGTCGATGCCGGGATCAGCGGTAAAACTGCCGAAGCGGTTGCCAGGAAGATAAAGGGTCTTGCAAGGCATCACCAGGTGCTGTGCATCACCCATTTCCCACAGATCGCATCGTGCGCCGATGATCATTTTGTTGTTGCCAAGAATGTCAAAGGGGCGCGAACTCATTCGAATATCACCCATCTGCTGGATGGTGAGCGGGAGGCGGAGCTTGCCAGGATGCTTGACGGCGATTCCGCAACCGAAAAGACTTTTGCCTATGCCAGGGAACTTCTGGTGAGGAACAGAGCGGATGCATAAAGATCCGGTAGGCGCCCTGGCCCTGTTTTCAGGAGGACTCGACAGCATCCTTTCCTGTCGCCTGACCATGTCCCTGGGCATTAAGGTCACTGCCATACGATTTGTCACGCCGTTTTTCGGGTACGAACTGCTTAAAAATGAAAAGGCATACAGAGCGGGAGTGAAGGAAAAATATGGAATTGACGTCCGTCTCCACGATGTAAGCGAACCGTATCTCAAGCTTTTGCGTGATCCGGCGCACGGCTATGGCAAAAATTTCAACCCGTGTCTTGATTGCAAAATTTTCCTGGTCTCCGAAGCGAGGAAACTCATGCCCCGATACCAGGCCTCTTTTATCATTACCGGTGAGGTTGTCGGCCAGCGCCCCATGTCGCAACGCAAGGATACCTTGCGGGTTGTGGAACGTGACAGCGGTTGTGACGGTATACTGGTTCGACCGCTGTGTGCAAAAAACATGATGCCCACCAGAGTTGAAGAAGACGGGCTGGTTGACCGGGAACGACTCCTCGGATTCAGCGGCAGGGGAAGATCCGACCAGATCAGACTTGCGGCGGAGTTCGGGATCACTGATTATCCCAGACCCGGCGGCGGCTGTGTCTTGACCGATCCCATTTTAAGCAAACGCATTGAATCGTATTATAATGATCATGAAATTGTCATGGTTGAAAATGTCCGCCTGCTGCAGGCCGGGCGGCAATTCCAGCTGCCGGGCGGCGGCTGGCTGGTTATGGGGCGCGATGCCGCAGAGAACAAAAAGGTGAAGGAACTCAGACAGCCCGGGGATCTGGTGCTCAAAATGAAGAGTCGTCCCGGACCCACGGCCATTTTGCGGTTTGGTGATGATCCCGATGACCGGAAGCTTGCCGCAGGGCTGGTCGTCCGTTACGGCCGAAAGGTGAAGAAGGCGAATAAAGAGGCAAGGGTTATTCTCACTCAGGGACGTGAGAAATCGGAAATAATTGCATCACCACTGGATGATGTGATAATTTAATTAGTGAAGAGTGAAGAGTGAGCGCGGATTATCTGCCTATTGTGTTAAAATTATCGGTTTGTTTAGGGAAATGAGTGGGGAATTATGAAAATTCATTACAGTATTTTGATTGTCATATGCTTCCTGATCTCAAATCTGGTCGGCTGCGGGGGAGGGGACGATGAAGTGCCTCCGGCAAAAGCCACAGTCACCGGCCAGGTTTCAGGCACAACATTTATTGCGGTTGATAATGAAACCGGCGAAGAATACGGTAGAGACGTGGCAACCGGCGTCCCCAAGACATTTCAGCAGGAAGTCCTGGTGGGCAGAGCTTACAGATATTATCTGCTCGAAGGGGAGGTCGGCAATTACGGAAGACTTTTCCCTATTTATCAGGATAACGTTAATGTGTTTACCGTCAATTTATCCGCAACCGGCGATCTCGGGCTCATAAAAACTTCCACCGGCATTGGAATACCGGCAAACAACCCTTTAAGCACCTCGGCTGTTAGCTCTGGTGGCGAGAACGTCGACATCCCTTCATCTTTGTCAGCAGATGCCTATACGACATCGGATTTTATCGGCACCTGGCATGTGAGTCTGATTAGTTCCGGAATTACCCCGGAATGGTGCCGCTCAACCTACGGGATTGATTCTGCAGGGCTTGCAACCATGACTGAAAATCTCTGCAGTAGCCGCAGCACCAGTGTTTCCGCCGACTCAACCTTTTCGACTACCCCGGCAGGTGTTATAAGTTTTTCAGATGTTGTTGATCAGGCCGGTTACATGAATAAAGACAAAAACGCAATTGTCTCCACCGGAACCGCTTCAGACGCCACTTACCAGAAAAAGATGTTTATTAAGAAAGACCCTGCCGTGACATTTTCCACTGATGATTTTGCCGGAACCTGGTATGCCAGTTTTTTCAGGACAGGGTCTGCGCCGGGCTGGTGCCGGTCTAAGTATACAATCAGTGCCGTCGGCCTTGCGGAAATGACTGAAAATCTATGCAGTGATGGTTCTACCGTTTTATTGCCGGAAACCACCCTGACGCTGTCAAGCGACGGGATTGTCACTGCTATTGGTGGGCAAGGATATATGGCGCCGGACAAAAATCTGATGATTTTAACTGGGGATATTGCCGGCGTGTATCAAATTTCCGCTTTTACCAGGGTCGACGGCGCAGTAACCTTTTCGGTGGGAGCAGACCTTGCCGGAACCTGGTATGCAAGCACCATTTTTGTCGGAACGCAATCGCAGTGGTGTCGCTCAAAATATGTGGTCGATTCAGGAGGCATTGCGACAATGGCTGAGAATTTCTGCAGCAATGGCAGTAATGATGTTGGTCCTGATTTTACGCTTTCCATTTCGAGTGAAGGAAAGGTCACCGCAGCCGAATTAGCCGATCAGGTTGGCTATATGAATGTCTCAAAGGATACGATCTATGCCACAAGCACATCCGGTGGCAAGTATCAGTTTATTACCTTTAACAGATAGACTGTATCTGATTGTGGAAATCAGACGAGTGATTTCGGAGTCTCGATACTCTCGCTTATCGACGAGTCCGACATCCTTATTTATCCTGATATTTATTCAATTTACTGAGCAGGGTCTTGCGGGTGATGTTGAGCCGCCTTGCCGCTTCGCTTTTATTGCCGCCGCATTCCTCTAGCGTCTTAAGGATAACTTCTTTTTCAGCCGCTTCAAGGGTTGAAGGCTGGGTATCTGTCGTTTCGGTTCCTGGCAACTGCTTTTCAGCCCAGCGCAGCATTGAAAAGGGCAGGTCCTTTTCGTCGAGATAATCGCCGCGCATGAGTATTATGCCGCGTTCCACGGCATTTTCCAGTTCACGGACGTTTCCGGGCCAGGGATAGCGAATCATGAGATCCATGCATTGCGGGGTGATGCCGGCGACCTGTCGATTATTCTTCTGTGAATATTTGTTGAGAAAATGCTCTGCAAGGACAGGGATATCTTCCTGTCTCTCCCTCAAGGATGGTACTGCAAGGGTAACCACATTGAGGCGATAGAAAAGGTCTTCCCTGAAGGTTCCGGCCCTGACTTCATCTTCCAGGGTACGGTTTGTGGCGGTGACCACCCGGACATTGATTTTGATGGTTTCCTGACCGCCGACCCGCTGGATTTCGTTCTCCTGTAAGACTCTGAGTAATTTTGCCTGCATGGCCGGAGACATTTCGCCGATTTCATCCAGAAAAAGGGTACCGTTGTCCGCCTGGAAAAACTTCCCTTCACGCCGTCGGTCAGCCCCGGTGAAAGACCCCTTTTCATGGCCGAAAAGTTCGGACTCAAGTAGATTTTCAACCAGGGCCGCACAGTTTACCGTAATGAAAGGCGCCTGCTGCCGTTTGCTGTTTTCGTGGACGGCGCGGGCGATAAGTTCCTTGCCGGTGCCGGATTCGCCGGTGATCAGCACTGTAGCTTCCGAGGGGGCCACATGGGAAATCATTTCCAGGAGTTCCTTAATAGGTGGAGATCCTCCGATGATTGCGGTTCTGAGGATAGGTTCCTGTTTGGAATTGCTCTTGCCCATGGTGTTTTTGTGATTCAGTGCATTGATGAAAGTTGATTTCAGGCGTTCAAAATTAAGCGGTTTGGTGAGATAATCATGGGCCCCTGATTTGATCGCCTCAACTGCAGCATCAATAGATGAAAAGGCGGTCATGATGACAATGGGGATTGCCGGGTTGTAATTGTGGATTTTGCCAAGGGCGGTCATGCCGTCCATTCTGGTCATCCGGACGTCCATGAGTATCGCATCAAAGGGTTTTTTATAGACTGCCTCAACAGCCGAGCTGCCGTCATCAGTCTCTTCAACAAGCCAGCCCCAGTCCTCGATCATCGTACGAAGCATAAACCGGTGCGATGGATCGTCATCGACAACCAGTATGGATATGGGTTTGTTTTTAATCATCTCTTTATCCTCCACTTGAAGATGTTGGAAAACTGCAAATCCTTAAGTGGTGTTATTGAGTGTTGCCTTTCACGGGTATTTCACGAGCCAGGAAGATAACAGTTAGATGGTATGTTTTGCTTCAGTCGGAATCGGAAAATTCCGTCCTTTGAGTTAACGAGTTACACAAAACTCTAAGCGGCCTTTTGTCGCTGCCTTTTAATTCGGCGAACCTCGCGTGCTGCTTCAAGT
>JAHJJF010000068.1 GCA_018823135.1 Pseudomonadota bacterium | reverse complement strand
GGGTATAAGACCCTTTACAACTCAAATCCATTCCTGAAATCATTGAAGCTGCTCACAACCCCAACGTTATTTATCGATCTACTGCGAAAAGGGTCTAATAATCATATCCGAAATTATCTTTAAACCGCTGGGCGATTTCATCCTTTTCAAGATAATGGTTCTGGGTTCCGTTCTGCTCAATTTTAATCGCACCCATCAGGGCAGCCAGCCTGCCGGTGGTCTCCCAGTCCAGATCATGGGTCAATCCATATAACAATCCGGCCCGATAGGCGTCACCGCAACCCGTTGGGTCCTGTAAATCCGAGGTCCTGGCAACCGGAATATTGATCCTCTTGGTGCCGGTGGCAATAATCGACCCTTCTGCTCCACGAGTGACAATCAGGGCCTTAACCCGCTCGGCTATCTGATGTTCATTGAGTCCGGTTCTTTCCACGATCAACTGCCATTCATAGTCATTTACCGTCAACCAGTCGGCCTGCTCGATAAACTGAACCAGCTCCTTGCCGTCAAACATGGGCAATCCCTGACCCGGATCAAAGATAAAAGGAATGCCGGCCAAGACAAATTGCTGGGCATGTTCGATCATCCCCTGTTTGCCGTCCGGAGAAATAATGCCGATTGCCACATCCGGGACGGCGGTCACCTTGTTTACATGCGAAGAGCTCATGGCCCCCGGATGAAAAGCGGTAATCTGGTTGTCATCCATATCTGTTGTCACAAAGGCCTGGGCAGTATAAGTGCCCTCAATCTCGGTGACATATTCTCTGTTGACCCCGTACTTATCCATCCACTGGGCATACGGACCGAAATCATCTCCCACCGTTCCCATGGGCAACGCTTTACCGCCAAGAAGATTAAGATTGTAAGCGATATTTCCGGCGCAGCCACCGAACTCACGGCGCATTTCCGGGACCATGAAACTGACATTCAGGATATGCACTTTATCCGGCAGAATATGATTTTTGAATTTATCCTGAAACACCATGATGGTGTCATATGCAAAGGAACCGCAGATCAAAGCCTTCATTGGTTATTTATCTCCATAATTCTCTGAGTAATAATTAACTTTCATCAAAAAGAGCTTTTCAACATAGCTCGTAACTCATTCATCGACAACGGATTTTTTAAGCTTTTCCTGCAGAATATCAACCAGCTCTTCCGGGGCCGCTTCCGTCGACATGAAAATACACTCAGCCTGAGACAATTCATCAGGCGGCTCGAACCGCTGTTTCATGGTCTGATAGGTTTCCCAGTTGCCATCGGATACGGCCTGCGGATCCTTGGCGCGTTTCTCAAGACGCCTTCTGGTCTCAGCTTCGGAACATTGGCAGAGCACAAAGACCATCGGCACCGAATATCGTGCTGCAAGATCACGGGCCTTCATTCGCTTTTCTCTGGATGCATAGGTCGCATCAAGCACAACGGCTTCATTGCAGTTCAGGTGCACTTCAGCCTTTTGCAACAATGCGTCGTAAGTGCGCTCGGAATATTCCTTTGAATAAATACCATGATCAAGCGAATCTCCGGAGCGATCAGCCGGCATGATTCCGGCAAGTTCCTTTCTGATGATATCGGAGTTGTAACAGGGGATTTCATGAACATCTGCCCAGGCTTTGGCAAGAATGCTTTTGCCGCTGGCAATGAGTCCGAAGAAAATATAGAGAATGGATTGATTATTCTGCTGCATAGCGGCAGGCAAGGTCAAAATATTTTCCAGCCATAATCAGGGATTGATCCCTGATCTCCCTGTCCACTTCCGGTTCATGGGCGGTAAGCAGGCCGATCTTGCCACGAACAGAGGCCCTGTAACATTTATAAAAACTGAGCATCTGCAAAAGCCCGGGGTCACCGGACTCGGACACAAAACGCTCCACGAAATAATCCGACAACCCGTTTAACCCGTAAAAATCAAGGTCCATGGCAAGAAAGGCTATATCACTTGCCACATCGCAGTTGCGAAACATCGGATTAAATTCGATACAATCAAAAATGTAAACCTGGTCAGCAACACAAATATTCGCTGAATACAAATCCCCGTGACACTCCCGTACCCTTCCCGCAGCAATACGCGAATCAAACAACCCTTCCTCCACAAGAAAATCCTCACAAAAGGAAAAAATCTCAACAAACTGTTTTTTATCCATGGCCTCGCCGATAAAAGGTCGCACCCCATCAAGATTGCCGAGCACTTTTTCCCGCACTTTTTCGCGGCCACCGAAATGGGTCTCAGTTGAGACGGCCCCGGCATAAAACGGCACCAGAATTTTAATAATATCGTCGATTATTTTTTTTGTCAGTCCGCCCGACTTAATGATATTTCCGAGCATTCCCTGTTCCGGCATACGTCGCATTTTCACGCCGTATTCAATAATCCTGCCCGGGCCGTTTATCGATAATTCATTGTTTTGTTCACTGACCGACATCACATCCAGATAGATGGTCGGGCATAATCGCCTGTTGAGCCTGAGTTCCTGCTCACAGAAAAATTTACGTTTTTCCAGGTTGGAAAAATCGAGAAAGCCGTAATCAACTGGTTTCTTGAATTTGTAGACATATTCCCCTGCCAGAAAGACAAAGGAAATATGGGTTTGGACCAGCCTGACTTCGGAGACAGGATGAGGGTATGAATCAGGCTTCAGTAAATACCGGACAAAAGCAGGATGCTCTACATGCGCCATGTACTAGTCGTTAAACCCGAGTTGGTCAATCAGACCCAGAAGGATGTCGCGGGTCATCCTGTCAAGTCCTTTTGTCAATTCAAATCCGGCATCAAAAAAATCCGGATTGACATCATTTGTCGACCAGAGGCATTTCGCTTCAAAATGCAGGGTTTTTTCTTCAAAATACCCTTCCGGCAGCTCCATGCGCAACTTGTGGACACTGCCCACCGGAATGGGCAATTTACTGACCAGCTTGATGCCGCGGGTCGTGAGATCCACGACATGTCCGAGAAGTTCATTTGTATTTTCATCATACACTTCAAGATAAAATATCAGATGCCGTCGCTTCAAACCTCTATCTTCTTCAGCCATATCACTCTCTCCCTGCCAAGGTTATCGGGAATGAATTTCCTGTTTTGCATTTTGAACATATTCTAGCATGAAAGCAACGACTTCGTCTGCATTCATATTCGAAGAATCAACGATTATTGCATCATCTGCCGGCTTCAATGGTGCAAGCGCCCGCGCGCTGTCATCATGATCGCGCTTTATTATCTGTGCCAGTATCTCATCAAAAGAGACATCCTGACCCATTTCCCGAAGTTGGTCCTGTCTTCTTCCCGCCCGTTCCTCCGGAGTTGCGTCCAGATAAAATTTACACGCCGCCCCGGGGAAGACAACCGTTCCCATATCTCTGCCTTCGGCAACAACACAGCCCCGGCCGCCGATTTGCCGCTGCAGTTCGGTGAGTTTTTCCCGGACAATCTTCTCCGCTGAAACCCGTGACGCAACCATGCCCATTTCCGGAGTCCTGATCGCCTCGGAGACATCCTCCTGCCCAAGAAGGACCTTAGTGTGAACCCCACCGGGAGCAAGGGACAAATCGAGATTTTCAAACATCTCCTCCATTGCCCGGGTGTCGGCAAGGTCAATCCCCAAACGGTTGATCTTGAGCCCCACCGCCCTGTACATGGCGCCGGTATCAAGATACGTGTACCCAAGTCTGGATGCAAGCATCCGGCTTATCGTACTTTTCCCTGCCCCGGAAGGACCGTCAATGGTTATCATCGGTCCTCTGCATTCTTCAACCATCTTTATTCCTCTCTTTGGAACAATTCAGTAGATGCCCAAAAATAATTATAACCACCAAATCGTAACTATCCAGCAATGCTTCAGATGTGTACAGATAAGCGCAGACTTCGAGCAGGCCGGCCATATACATCGGTATGCGAGACGGCCTGATCGTGCGCAGGTAAGCAAGCGTAGCGCGACTCCGTCATGGGGTGCTGTTGAATAGTTACCTCTCTTTGAGAATCACGGCAAGTTCCTTTATGAATCGCTGATTTTCTACGGGAAGACCTACGGTAATACGGATATAATCGGGATACCCGTAAGCATCCATGGGGCGGACGATCACACCTTTTTTCAGCAATCTCTCGTAGATATCTTTCCCTTTGCCAACCTCAACGAGAAAAAAATTGGTTTCGGAATGAAAAGTCCGGCAACCAAGTTTTTCAAGCTCCCCAAAAAGCCAGGCCATGCCGTCGGCGGTCATCTGAATAGTTTTCTGATAATGATCATCGTCGTCAATGGCCGCAAGGGCGCCGATCTGGGCGAGCAGATTGATATTAAACGGCTGACGCACCCGGTGCAGGTAGTCGGCGATTTCCGCCTGCATGATTCCGTACCCAACGCGCAGGCCCGCCAATCCATAAGCCTTGGAAAAAGTTCTTAACGCCACAAAAGGTTTGTCGCCGCCCAGATATTGCCTGGAGTCAAGTCGAACCGCGGGATCGACGAAATCGACATACGCTTCATCAAGCACAACGATTATTCCGTCCGGAACCTGCCGGAGAAAACCATCGAACTCCTCTTTGGTAAAAACCGTGCCGGTGGGGTTATTCGGGTTATCAAGAAAAATCACCCGGGTCTTGTCGGTCACCGCCGCAAGCATGCCGTCCAGATCGTGCTTCATATCCTTCAAAGGTACAACCTTATTGACCCCGCCTCTGGCCTGGACCTTTTTCTGGTACACCAGAAAGGTCGGATGGCTGGTTACCACCTCTTCGCCGCGGGCCATGAAGGTGGTCAGCAGCAGACCGATGATTTCATTGGAACCGTTGCCGAAAACGATCTGCTCAGGTCTGACCCCGAGTTTTTCAGCAAGTCGCTGGGTCAGATAATGACTGCTGCCGTCAGGATAGAGATGCAGTTTCTGGAGCGCCGCAGAGATTGCGGCAACCGCCTTTGGTGAAGGGCCCAGGGCATTTTCGTTGGAGGCGAGCTTGATGGACCCGGTAATTCCAAGCTCTCTTTCAAGCTCCTCAAGGGGTTTTCCAGGAGGATAGGGTATGAGATTTTGTATGTTTTCAGCAATTTTGATTTTCACTGGTGGTCCTTTCTATATTGCGGGTTTCATCCCGGAAATATTCATTTGTTTTTCAAGATTATACGCGGCTCGAAATAATTTTTCCTCTTCAAAATGCGCCGCCTGCAGCTGCATGCCGATGGGCAGGCCAGCCCGATTGAATCCGCAGGGCACCGACATCCCGGGAATCCCGGCAAGATTGGTCGGGATAGTCAGGATATCCGCCAGATACATGCTCAACGGATCGTCAAGCTTCTCGCCCAGTCGCCAGGCGGGAATGGGGGAAACCGGGGAAACAAGCACATCACATGCCTCAAACGCCTTTTTATAATCTTCAACAATCAAGGTGCGGACCTGGGAGGCTTTTTTATAGTAAGCATCGTAATACCCTGATGAAAGGGCGTAGGTGCCGATGATAATCCTGCGTTTCACCTCGTCGCCGAATCCCCTGGAACGGGTTTTCCTGTACATCTCCATAAGCTCGTCAGGCCCCTGATCCCTGAATCCGTACCGCACACCGTCAAAGCGGGCCAGATTCGAACTGGCCTCAGCCGAAGCGATTATATAATACGCTGCAACCCCGTATTCGGTATGGGGAAGGGAAACATCAACTGTTTCAGCGCCGGCTTCCTTCAAGGCTTCAATCCCGGCACGCACGGTTTTTTCCACCTCCGGATCAAGCCCCTGTGAAAAATACTCCCCTGGAATACCGATCCTCAATCCTTTCAGTCCTTCGCAAAGCGCCAGATGGTAATCAGGAACTGTCGTCTCAACTGAGGTGGAATCATTATTGTCATAACCGCAGATCACATTCATCATGGTTGCACAATCAGAAACACTGCCGGCAAAAGGCCCGAGTTGGTCCAAAGATGAGGCATAGGCGATCAGACCGAATCGCGATACTCTTCCATAGGTGGGCTTCATCCCCACCACGCCGCAAAACGATGCCGGTTGCCGGATGGAACCGCCGGTATCAGAGCCGATTGAAGCGATGCATTCCCGGGCGGCAACAGAGGCTGCAGAGCCGCCGCTTGACCCGCCGCAAACATGTTCAAGATTCCAGGGATTTTTGGGCGTTCCATAAGCGCAGTTCTCATTGGATGACCCCATGGCGAATTCATCCATGCTGGCTTTTCCCATGATAATCGCACCAGCCTCCTTCAACTTCTTTACCACGGTGGCATCATAGGGGGGTACAAAAGACTCAAGTATCTTCGAGCCGCAGGTTGTCTTGAGCCCCTTGGTGCACAACACATCCTTCACGGAAACAGGGATACCGCATAGAGCGCCGCCACCGCCATGAGCAAGGAGGTCGTCGGCGCCTTCCGCCTGGCGCATGGCGTTTTCCTGGTCCAGAGTGATATATGCACCCACATTTTTTTCCACCTGATCAATGCGGTCTATAACTGATTGAACGACCTCAACTGCCTTTACTTCTCTGCTTCTGAGAAGACCGCTGAGTTCTGAAATTGATTTTCCGTAAAGTTCCATTTTGTAAAGCCTTTGCCGCTGCTGTTATTTACTGTCAGTCAGGGGAATTCTTCATACTGCAATGACTGACTGAATGCAATTAAACCACATAATACATTTTCGATAAAGCCCTTGTCACATAAAAGAACGGACCTCGTAATGGAGGTCCGTACCCTATCAAATCATTCTTACACTACCGGAACAATGGAATACGATCAAATCACCCGTGGCACAATAAAAGCCTCGCCATTTTGCAGCGGGGCGTTGGCTAAGGCGTCCTTCTGGGCAAGAGATTGCCTCACCGTATCTGTTCTGAAAGCATTATTTATGGATATTGTATGGGTGGTGGGCTGAACTCCCTGGGTGTCAAGATTGTTCAACTTATCAATATACCCCAGTATTCTATCCATCTGTCCAGCCATAACCTCAACTTCTTCCGGAGTAAGATCCAGCCGTGCAAGCTTTGCAACATAGCTGACTTCATCTTGTGTAATCTTCATTCATCGTACCGTTTGCAATTTATTGTCGGCGATAATCCAGTATCTGCCTTTGAGCGAGTGAATCAACTGTTCAAGAATCAAAAAACAAGACATCACTCAACCTGTGCTCCCTTTCATTACAAATGGGAGACCTTTTTCCGATCCATTAACAGGCTTACGAATATCTCGACATTTTCCGGATCAAATTGGGTGTTGGCATTTTTGCGTAACTCATCTGCCGCTTCCTGCATGGACATGTTCTTCTTATAACTTCTCTTCGAGGTCATGGCATCGTAACTGTCCGCCACCGTGATAATCCTGGCGAGTTCTCCAAGCTCATCACCCTTCAGTCCATCGGGATAACCCTTGCCGTCAAGCCTTTCATGGTGATGCCGGACAATCTCCGCCTCCCGCTTCAGAAACACCATGGGCTTTAAAATATTCTCACCAATTTCCGGGTGCTTCTTGATCCGTTCCCATTCCTCTTCATTCAGGGGGCCAGGCTTTTGGATACAGCTGGCATCAATGACCAGCTTGCCGATATCGTGAAGCTGACAAGCCCTTTCCAGCACCTGCAGGTCTATTGGTGAAAGCTGTTTCGCCCTGGCAATCATCAGGGAATATTCCGTCACTCTTCTGGTATGACCCGCAGTATACTGATCCTTTTCCTCAAGGGCTGTCTGCAGCGTGATAATTGTATTAACCGAGGATTCTTCAAGGTCTTGACTATACTGCTCAAGGAGGGCATTTTTTTCGGCAAGCTCTTTAGTTTTATTCTTTATCTCGACTTCAAGATTTTCCTTGTACGTCTTCTCGCTCAGGACATACATCCTCTTTTCAATGGCTCGCTTGATTTTGACATTGAAAAGGTCAAGATCTTCAATGGGCTTTGAGATAAAATCGTAGGCGCCAAGGTTGATTGCCTTTATTGCGTACTCAACGCTCCCGGCCCCGGTGATAAACAAGACAGGAATATCAGGCTCTTTATCCTTGATGGCTTCCATGGTTTCGAAACCGTCCATGCCCGGCATATTGATATCTAAAAGAATAACATCAAAAGCACTTGTCACTGCAACAACCGCCTCTTCGCCGCTGGTCACGGTTATAACTTCGTGGCCGAACATCTCAAGCACTTTTGCCACTGCTTCCCTTACAAGGCTGTCGTCGTCGGCAATCAGTATCTTACTTTTAGCAAACATGAATTTCCCTTAAATGACCCAGGTCATCAATTAGACTTGCATCAACATGCACAAAAAAAAATTTTACAATATCCAGAAGTCTTTTGCAAACTTTCTGACGTGCTCGAGACCCGGCAAAGAGGCCATATTGTTGCGAAGCGGATTCAATGTTTTGTCAGCAGAACCGGTCCCTGACAATTCGTTGAGAACGGCCGCCACTCCATCGCGGAGCCCCTGAAGGTTATATCCGCCTTCCAGAACAAATAATATCCGCCCGTCACAACACTCATTCGCCAGATCAATGAGGATGCGGCCGAGGCACCCGAACCCCTTTGCGGTAACCGCCATACCGCCAAGGGGATCCTCGATATATGTGTCAAAACCTGCTGAGACCAGAATGAGGTCCGGGTTATACTGCCTGATCACCGGAGCAACGATTTGATCGAATATCTGCACATAGGCGCCGTCTCCCTGTCCTCCGGACAAGGGGATATTGAGGGTATATCCTTGCCCCTTGCCTCTGCCGAACTCACTGATGGCACCGGTCCCGGGATAATAAGGATACTGATGTGTTGATATGTAAAGCACCTGGTCTGTATCATAAAAAGAATGCTGGGTGCCGTTTCCGTGGTGCAGGTCCCAGTCCATAATCACCACCCGCTGAGCCTTTAAATTATTCAAGGCATAATGGGCTGCAATCGCAATATTGTTAAACAGACAAAATCCCATGGCCTGGTCAGCTTCGGCATGATGCCCGGGAGGTCGCACCAGGGCAAAACCGTTATCGATCTCCCCGGCAAAAATCATCTCAACGCCTTTGACACAGGCGCCTGCCGCCATACATGCCGCCTCATAGGACCGGGGCGATGTCTGGGTGTCCGGATCAAGGCTGTCAAAGGTTTTACCCGATGTTTTGGCTATTCTTTCAATAAGCGCCGGCGTATGGTTATATTTCAGAATTTCGTAACTTGCCGGCTCAAAGGACGGATAAAGAAACCTGTCCTTATACGCGGGTTTATGAAGTTCATCATATATCACTTCCAACCGGTCTGGTCTTTCAACATGGGTAAAGCCGGGATCATGCTCAAGAAAAATCGGATCCTTAAATATTGCTGTTTTCTTCATCGGGAATGATGCCTATTAATAAGTATTTGCCAGGAAATTGATCTTATTATTCCAAATAATACATTAAAGTGAGCGCGCAGCAAAATAAAACCGCCCTCTTCTTTATAAGCTGCGAAAAGCCTGTGAGTTTTGGTATAGTTTAGCCATGAAAGCAAAACCCATTCAAAATATCAAAAAATCACCTTCAAACAGCACCTTTGTTAAAAAATATATCAGCATCATTTTAATTCTCGTCTGTTGTATTATGACCGCCACTTTTATTGGCTTTCATTTCAAGACGGACAGCCTGATTAAAAAACAACTCCGTGAGGAAGCAAAGGCTTATTTCCAGCAGATCGTTCTCACCCGTCAATGGATTGCCGATCATGGCGGTGTCTTCGTAAAGCTCGAAAACGATGTCCAGCCCAATGAATATCTCGAAAAAATCCCCGGCCTCAAAACCCGGATTATTGATCAGGACGGCGCCACCTATGTTCTCAAGAATCCCGCATCAGTCACCCGGGAGATATCCGAACTGGGCAGCCAGCAGCGAATCGTCCGCTTCCGGCTCACCAGTCTCAATCCAATAAACCCTTCAAACACCCCGGACGATTTTGAAGCGGAATCCCTTAAGAGCTTTATCTATGGGGCGCAGGAAGCAACCGCCTTTGAAAAAACCGGCAATCTGACTTTTTATCGGTATATGGCTCCGCTTTATCTTGATCAAGCCTGTCTTGAATGTCATAACGACCACGATTATAAAATTGGCGACATACACGGCGGCTTGAGCGTAACTATCCCTGCATCAAACTTTCTGGACAGGATCAGGAGCAGTAAAATTTATCTGGCCGTCTCGACCGGCATTACCATCACCTTTATTTTCCTGGTTTTCTTCTTTATTGCCCGAAAATTATTGACCAGCCTCAAAGATGCGGAAAAGAAACTCCTTGCCATGGCCACCAGGGACTTTCTCACCGGAGTGCTTAATCGCCGAGAGGGCATGCGGCGACTCAGGCAGGAAATTTCACGAAGTGTCCGCAAAAAACTTGATCTGTCCATCATCCTGATTGATGTCGACCACTTCAAAAACATCAATGACGATTTCGGACATCTGGCCGGAGACCAGGTACTCAAAAAAATTGCCTTGATGTTAAAAAGCGCGCTCCGCGAATACGACATTGTCTGCAGGTTCGGCGGCGAAGAATTCCTTATCGGCATGCCGCTGACCAACATCAACAAAGCGGAAGAAACTGCACAAAGAATCCTCAAACATATTGAAAAAATGGAAATAAAAATAAGTGACGTACTCACCGCCCGGGTGACAGTAAGCGCCGGCATCGGTCAACATAACATCGGTGAAGAGGTCGATGACCTCATCTACAAAACAGATAAAGCCCTCTACATAGCCAAAAACGACGGCCGCAACAAGGCCCGGAAAGCCGAGTAGTCAGAATATTTAACCACCCGGTCAAAACAAAACCCCAAGGTTTCTGAATATAGCAGTTAACGATCAGTGCGAATCACGCGGTCTTCGGTGATGATATAATCCATTCTCTGGTCGTGGTCCTGGGCAGGCACCTCCGGCACAATCTGGAGTTCAAAGGCGATTCCGATCCTTATTGCCTGCGGAGCACGGTCAACTAAAAAACGGTCATAATAGCCGCCGCCGTAACCCAGCCTATGCCCCTTTGCATCAAACACAGATCCCGGCACCACAACAAGATCAATTATTTCAGGAGCAATCGGCTGGAGCCTCTGGTGGTCTGGTTCCGGGATTGAACAATAGCCAGGCTGGAGATCCTTGTGGATATCCCCAATCGGATAGACTTTGAGTTGATGGTTTTCAGCTGTTACCGGCAGCACAAGGGTTTTCCCTTTGCCCAGACACCAGTTCATCAGTGAATAGGTCGCCACTTCACTGCGAAAACTGGCATAAAGCATAATTGTTGCAGCATGCTGAAAGGCCATAACCGAACAGAGATGTTCTTCTATTTTGCTGCTTTTCAGCTTTCTCAGTTCCGGCGACAGCTTGTCGCGCAGGGCAAGGATCTGCCGTCGCAATTGTTTGCTATCCGGAAAACTTGTTTGTTGATTTTCAATATCACTTTTCATGTCAGCAGATTAAACCATTAACAATGGTTATTCTCAATCTCACAAACAAATAAACCGAAATCAGCCATCTTGCAAGACTCCATCCGGTCCTTGCCATCTGCATCTGTTTCAAAGTATGTTACGATTATTCTGAAATTACCTGTTTATAACTTAAACCCCGAGCATTTATTGTGAACGTGACCAAACCTGATCTTTTTACCCGGCAGTTTTTCTTTATCAACGGATTATTTATCCTGGTGTATTCCAATATCGCCTTTTTCTTTCTCTACCCGTTATACCTTGAATCTCTCGGCGGCAGCAAAGCCCTGATCGGCTGGGCAATGGGCGCTCTGCCGGCAAGCACCGTAATCGTAAGACCCTTGATGCCCGCCCTTATCCGGAAAATAGGCATCCACAAAACCCTCCAGGCCGGCCTGATCACCATCTTTATCGCCTCACTGGGTTATCATATGGTTGAAAAACTTTCCTGGACGCTTTTTGCTGTCCGCATCCTGCACGGCCTGGGGTTCTCCGCATTTGTCGCCGCCTCATTTACCGCCGTGACCTATATAATCCCTGGCCAACGGCGGGCCGAGGCCTTCGGATATATCGGCGCAATCCTGCTGGGTTGCATTGCAGCGGCGCCGATCCTCGGGGAACAATTGATCACAGGGTTCGGATACCCGGCCCTTTTTCACAGCGCTGCAGCAACTGCCTTTTTTTCGATGATCCTTGTGGTGACCATCAGGCAGAAAAAAAATTCTGCGGATGACCCAAAAAACCACACCGGAATCTTATCGGTGCTTTACAAAAAAAATCTCTGGCTTGTCCTTGCCTCAACCCTGATTTTTGTTAACGCCAATGCTACGCTTCTTACCTTTGTTGCCCTCTTCGGCAAGGAGCAGGGCTTTTCCGGCCCGGTCTACTATGGCAAGATCGCCATCATTGCGATTCTCATCCGCCTGTTCGGAGCCAAGTTAATGGACCGTCACGGGAAAAAAAGATTCGCCAAATACAGCTTTCTGCTTTTGGGGGCCGGACTCATCTTGTTTACCGAAGCCGCCTCGGATTTGTTTTATTACGGCTCAATAATTTTATATGGCGCGGGTCTCGGCTGTCTCTATCCGGCGCTTAACGCCCTGGCAGTGGACCAGGCTGATGAAAATGAACGGGCTGCAGTCATGAGTCTCTTCACCGGAGTTTTCGATGCGGGTTTCATGTTCGGTGCCGTTCTTTCCGGAACCCTTGCCGATTTTTTCAGCTTAAAAACCACATTTCTGGTGATCGGCTTTTCGGTATTCCTGGGGGCCTTCACCATCACCAGGTCCGCCCTCAAAGAAAAGGTATTCTCCGCCTGAAAGATGTCTGCCGTGAATGAGTTAACAACTTGACCGAAACATATGCCGCGCCTATGATTAATCATCAGGCAACCCCTGAACCACAAACCAAAAAGATGGAGCCCGGAATGGGAAACAATCCAAAAGGCCCGAAAAAAAGCACCCTTAAAGCGGTGGTTTTTATCCTTTTTATTCTCAGTGCCATACTCCTTTTCCGATTTTCTCCGGTCCGGGAAATCATCACGCCGGACAATATCCGGAAAATAATCCAAGGCTTCGGCCCATGGGGACCGGTGGTTTTTATCCTGAGCTATGCCGCCGGCATCTGTATGTTTCTGCCGGCGCTGCTTTTTACCGGGATCGGCGCAGTGCTGTTCGGGCCTTATTACGGATTCCTCTATAATGAAGTGGGAGCGCTGATCGGCGCTTCAATCGCCTTTTACATCGGCCGCTATCTCGGCAGGGATTTTGCCGCATCGCTGATCGGTGAAGGCCTGAAAAAATATGACGCAAAAATCGCTGCAAACGGCTTTGCCACAACCCTCTATCTGAGGCTGATTTTTTTCCCCTTTACGCCGCTCAATTTCGGAATGGGGCTGACCAGGGTTACATTTAGAGACTATTTTTTCGGGACCCTCTTCGGGATTATCGCCGGCGGCTTTGTACTGACCTTTTTCTTTGCAAACCTGGCCGAGGTCTGGGCCAGCAACGACTGGTCGCAGCTGTTTAACACCAAATCACTCATTTCACTGGTTCTTTTTGTTGTTTCGTTCTTCATCCCCAGGGTTGTGAAAAAAATACGCCCGCCGGAAGAAAACGCAACAACAAAACATCCATGAAAAAGGAACTGTTTCATGCCGGAACTTCCCGAGGTTGAAGTTGTCCGAATGGGTCTGACCACCCATGTGGTTGGCAGAACAATTCAGGACATAACCTGGTCCAACAAAAAACTCCGGATGCCGGTTCCCCGCGCATTTCTGGATAATTTGATCAAAGGCAGGATAATTACCAGGGTTGACCGCCGGGGGAAATACCTCCTTTTCAGAATGGACAACAAGGCATCACTGGTTATTCATCTCGGGATGAGCGGCAAATTGAGCCTTTTTTCCAAAGAACAGCCTTTGCGCAAACACGACCATCTACGGTTCCATCTCGATAACGGCGTGGAACTGCGGTTCAACGATGCCAGGCGTTTCGGCTCCGTCCAGGTGTTGCCGCCCGGTGCGGATGAAACGAATTTGCTCAATATTAAAGGTGTTGAACCCCTCAGCAGAAATTTTTCAAAAACCTACCTTGCAAAGATGGCTCTGCATAAAACAAAACCTGTAAAGAACTTTCTGATGGATGGCGCTGTGGTGCTGGGCATCGGCAACATCTATGCATCGGAAACCCTCTTTATCGCCGGGATCAATCCAAACCGGGAATCAGGATGTATTTCCGCAACCGAATGGGCAAAAATAATCCGTGCCGGCAGGGCCGTTCTCAAAAAAGCCATTAAATTCGGCGGCACAACCATCTCGGATTTTGTCAACAGCAGCAACAATCCAGGTTATTTCCAGAACCAGCTCATGGTTTACGGTCGTGAAGGAAAACCCTGCCCAAAATGCAAAAGACAGATCATTCGGCAGGTCATGGCCGGCCGCGCTACATACTTCTGCCCGCATTGCCAAAAGGTATAATGAAAAAATTCAAGGAGTGTAAATCAAAGAATCCTGCCGAGAAGATGGGCGGTTTCCTTCAGTACCTCGTCAGGAAGATGGCGGGTGACTGAAAACCGCAGCCGTGATGTACCCTTGGGCACGGTGGGAGGACGAACGGCCGTGGCAAAAACCCCTTGTCTCCGCAAGCTCAATGCCGCATTCACCGCTTTCGCGACATCCCCTATCAAAACCGGGACAATCTGGCTGGGGCCGAAATCCCCGCCAATGCCATTTTCCCGGAGGGCATCTTTAAATACCCCGACCTTGGCAAAAAGCTCCCGGCGCAACGCCTCGCCCTTTTCCACAACTTTAACTGCGGCAAGAGAGGCGCCGATAACAGCTGGCGGCAGGGCTGTTGAATAAACAAAACTTCGCGCCTTATTGATCAGAAATTGAACCATGTCATGAGATGCCGCGATGTAAGCGCCGTAACTTCCCAGGGCCTTGCCAAAGGTGCCCATGGCAATATCAACCTGGTCGACCACACCTTCTTCCTGAATTACTCCGCCGCCGTTGCTGCCGAACACCCCGGTAGCATGGGCCTCATCCACCATCAACTGGCAGGAGTATTTGTTCTTGATGGCAACGAGATCTCTTAATGGACACCGGTCGCCATCCATACTGTAAATGGATTCCACAACAATGAGGGCGCGGCCCTTACCCCGTTTATCCCTAAGCAATTCCTCAAGATGGTTTACATCGTTATGCTGGAAGCGCTGCATCTGGGCGCCGGACAATTTGCAGCCGTCATAGATGCTTGCATGGTTCAGACGGTCAGTAAATATCACATCGCCGCGGCCGGCCAGTGCCGGAAGCACGCCGATATTGGCCATGTAGCCGCTGCCGAAAACAAGGGCGCTTTCTTTGCCTTTAAGCTTGGCAATACTCTCTTCAAGCAAATGATTCAGGTTATTGTCGCCGCTCATAAGACGGGCAGCGCCGGCGCCGGCACCGTATTGTTCAAGGAACTCCCTGCTTTTTTTGATTACTTCAGGATGCTCGGTAAGAGCCAGATAATCGTTGGAGGAAAAGTCCCAGAGCGGGCCTGCGGCCTCAGCTCCGGAAACAAGTTTGATGCGCCCACCCCTGATCCTTTCATGGGGGACAAGCTTTCTCAAGGTCCCTGCTGCTTTTTGTTCCTCAAGCCACTGAGAAACGTAATCGTCCATACTCATTTTACCCAGCTCTCTTTTGCTTAGGTGCTTCTAAAACAAGCACAGCCTGAAAAGGTTTTATTGTTAAGCATTTCCACTCATTTTCATTAGAATTCAAGGTATTGTGGAGCGGGAGATTTCAAGGTACGCGGACCCTCGAAGTGGCGTAGTCTCCGAGTGTCTGAGTGAGGACCGAGCGAGTTTTTGAAATCCAGCGGAACATACCGTAAAATTCAGGCACTATTCAAACAGCGAAGGGAAAAACCTTTGCCACCCATCGCTTATAAATTCTACCGGCAGTATACCACAGGCTTTTTGACGAATAATCAGGAATTCCAGATTTTTTTCATGTCCTGAACCAGCTGATTGTCCGCTTCAGGAGAGCGGCCCCGCTGGGTCAGATAACCGCCGATCATCATGCCATCCGCGCCGGCCATAAACGCCATACCCAGAAAATCATTGAGTGCTGATTCCCTGCCGGCACAGAGCCTTACAGGAATTCCTCCGACAATTAACCGAAACAATGCTATTGCCCGAAGAATTTCTTCTATGGATAACCTGGCGGTGTGTTCAAGGGGGGTGCCGGGCAGCGGAATGAGGATATTTAAAGGGACGGAATCCACTTTGCATTCTTTCAGGGTCAAGGCCATGGAAATACGGTCGTCTTCTGTTTCGCCGAGGCCGATAATCCCGCCGGCACATACTTCAAGTCCTGCTCGCTGGGCAGCCTTGATGGTTTCGATGCGCTCATCAAAGCTATGGGTTGAGACAATTGTATCAAAAAATTCCCTGGAAGATTCGATATTATGATGATAGCGGCTCAAGCCCGCATCTTTCAGCACCATAAAACTGTCGTAGGACAAAATCCCCAGGGAGGCGCAGACCTTTATATCAACGCGACTTCTGATTGCAGCAATAATTCCCGCAACCTTTTCCACCTCAGCTCCCTGCATGCCGCGACCGCTGGTCACCAGGGAAAAATGCCCGGCGCCGATACTTCGCGCCTCTTGGGCCGCAAGAACGATTTCTTCAATGTCTTTCAGGGGATAAACCGAAATATCGGTTTTGTAATGCGCCGATTGCACGCAGAATTTACAATCCTCGCTGCATTGCCCGGATTTGGCGTTGATAATGCTGCACAGAGAAAATTTCTCGCCGCGGCTGGCAAGCTTTTTCTCAAGGGCTCGGCCCATCAGCTCCGCAACCGATAACTTCCGTAAGGACTCAATTTCTTTTCCAAAATCCTTCATTTTCTTTTAAGACCAAAAATTCCCCCGGCCGTATTGCTGAATGCCGGCGTCCTGCCGGCATGTCGGGAGCTGCGACTTTTTTTACGAACATGGACGGGCTCATGGTCGGGAACATGCTCTGGCTCGGGTTTTCGGATGCTGTTTAACGAGGTTACCATATCGCCGCCGGTTGCTTCCCGATAAATTTCATAGAACTCCAGGCCCGTATTGAAATAACTTTTTCTCAGAAACCAGCCTGGCCATTTACTCTTTTCGGAAAACTTAATAAATGTTGGCAGATTCACCAGCAGAGAAGTAATATTTTCTTTATCCAGCCGCTTAATGCTCAACCGGTTGAAATTCAGGTTCAGCTCATAGCGCATCTGCCTTGAAAAAGTAAAATGCGCCTTGCCGGAAAGATCCAATTGCATCAATCCCATTTTTTCCTGGGCCCACGGGATAAGAAACAATGCTATAAGCAAATGATCCGGCAGTTTATGGCCATCATTCTGCAATCTGTCAATAACCTGGAAAATTTCCAGAAGGAACTCAAGCGCCGGGGTTACCTTTGGAGTTTGAGGGTCTTGCGGTGGGTCGGTCGCGGGTAACAGGAGGTCTTCATAAAAAGGAAATATCTCAAAAAATATTCTGCTTTCAATTGCAATTCTGGCCCATGCAGCTAGAGAACCGCTCCGAAAATCCTTAAACACCTCATCCCGGATTCTCGAAATCGGGCATAGTCTCAGATCAGCAGAATGCTGCAGTATTGCCTGCCAGGTTATATCTTCAATGGCAAAATCATTTCGGGATGCATGCCTGATAGCCCGCATAATCCGCACCGGATCCCGGATAATTCGCCTTTCCGGATCGCCGACAATCCTGATTATACGTTTTTGAATGTCTTCAACACCGCCGCAATAATCAATAACCGTGTGATTCTCTATCTCGTAAAATAAGGCATTAATGGTCAGATCTCTTCGGAAGGCGTCGTCTTCAAGGGAGCCGAAGGTATTGTTGGACTGCAGGACTTCATTTTCGCCGTTGATGTCATACTCGCTCTTGCAACGCAGCGTCGAGACCTCGACAATCTTGCCGCCGCGAAAAAGGACCTGCACCAGGCGGAATCGATTGCCGATAATCCGGCTGTTATTAAACAGCTTGCGAAGTTGTCCAGGCCTGGCATCGGTGCTGATATCGAAATCTTTCGGTTTTTTCCCGAGGAAAATGTCACGAACGCCGCCGCCCACGAGGTAGGCGGAAAAACCCGCATCCCTGAGTTTATACATGACCTTGAGAGCCTCACGGTCTATGTCATGTCTTGAAATCGGATGCGCTGATCGGGGGATTATTCTTGGCTCCGGCATCACTTATCAATTACATTAAGTTGCGGTCTGATCCGCATGGATTATTTTTGAAAAGCGGCAACCGCTTCCCCATGGATGAAAGCTCTTCCGGACCCCGACAAAAAAACTGTCGTCAAATTCATGGCTGTGCATTTGCCGATGTCGAGGCAAGATGAACGTTTGCGAAATTCCGAATGCGGCAGGATCGGAGAAGCGTATAAAAACATCATTATATGAATGCAGGAAGGGAAAAATTAATACTGAACTCCCGGCTCTTTATATTTTGATTCAGCCTGGGCGACGAACTGATCGAACACTTCCTTCACCGTCAGGATCTCCTTCATTTTATATACATTCTCTCCGGTAAAAAACAGGCCGTCTTCAAGGTTTCCCTTACGCGCAAAATTCAGTCTGTCGGAAATGCAATAATAATGGCTGCATTTTTTCAGGCATTTATACTTGCACTCCTTGGTCATAAGATTCTCTTGATCAAGCAATCTCTTGACAAATGGGGTTTTAAGCGCCCTGCCGGGAAGACCAACCGGAGACCGGATCAGCGTCACATCCTCTTTCGAGGCATTGAGCATCGCCTGTTTGAATCCATCGGCAACCGAACATTCCTTGGTAAGCACAAACCGGGTGGCGATCTGAATTCCGTCCGCCCCGTACTTGTCCATCATTTCAGCCATTTCAAAACCGTTGGTCATTCCGCCCGCAGCAATCAGCGGCACCTTGCTCACAACTTTACGAATTTCAGGAAACAAATCCCGTAAGGCTATATCCGTACCCAGATGACCGCCGGCTTCCTTGGCTTCAACGATTATTGCCGCGGCGCCGAGTTTTTCCGCAAGGCGCGCGAACGCCGGCGATGAAACAATGGAAACAATCGGCGTGTTGGTTTCTTTGCCGATTTTGAAAATATCCCTGGAAAATCCGGCACCGGTGACAATCATGTCAACCCCGGCTTCAATGGATGCCATGACCAGGTTATAAAAATTCTTCATGGCGAACATGATGTTCACCGCGATAATTCCCTTTGTCTCTGCTTTGGCTTTGCGGATATCCGCCTGTAATTCATCTGCCGGGATTGCCGAGCCGCCGATAGTGCCGATGCCGCCGCATTCGGCAACGGGAACAGCAAGTGCTGATGTGGAAACACGTATGGACATCCCCCCCTGCACCAAAGGAATCGGCGCAGTAAAGGGACCAATAGTTAGTGATGGTAATTTCATTCTTTCTTCTATATCTCCGACTTTTTATATAATTACTAAAATAGTTAAAAATGCACCCGACAATATGACCTGCCTTATCAATTTTGTCAAGACTGGTAAATATCTTCAAGCGCAACATCAAAAAGCTAACAAAGCAATGAGTTAACATCCATCTTACAAGGAACTTGGCAATTGCAAGAAGATACGCTACAATCATCCTGTTTTATTGGATAGTTATGATTCAAAATATCGGCATCAACCCATATAAACCCCAAGCCAAAGAAACCCTATGAGCAATCAATCTTTTCTGCCTTTCGTCCCACCGGAACATATCGGCTTTGATATTGACGGGGTTGTTGCCGACACCATGGAAGCATTTATCCGTCTTGCACGCCATGACTACGATATAACCGTTGAACCGGAAAAGATCACTGCTTTCATCGTTGAAGACTGCCTGCCCATGGATCCTGTTATAATTGATGAAATATTTACCAGGCTTATGAATGCCCCCATTGAAGCGGGGCTCCGGCCCATGCCCCATGCCGTCGAAGTTCTGCAGGAATTGTCAACACATGCCCCATTGAGTTTCGTGACCGCAAGGCCCTTAAAAGAACCCGTCCATGACTGGCTGATAAATGTCCTGGGTGAAAAGACTTGCAAAGATATGCGCCTTGAGGCGACCGGCGAGCATGACGGCAAAACAGAATGCATCAAGGAGATGAATCTCCGGTATTTCATCGACGACCGGGCGGAGACCTGCCTCATGCTGAAAGAGGAGGGAATTATGCCTTTTGTTTATGAACAACCATGGAATCGCGGCAGAAAACAGCTTCGATATATTTTCAACTGGCATGATGTCCGGGACATGTGCCTTGCCCAGTCATTCCCCGGTCCTTAACTTTCACCGCACAGTAAAGCATATTCTGCTTGTCCTTTCCTGTTCTTTTTAGATACAATTATTAATATCTTTAATGTATTATGAAAACTTCACCTGACAAAAACCAACCTACAAACAAAAAAAACCCTGTGCCCACAGTGGATGTAATTATTGAGATTAATGACGGCATTGTCTTAATAGAAAGAAAAAACCCGCCACATGGGTGGGCATTGCCCGGAGGCTTTGTTGATTACGGCGAATCACTTGAACAGGCTGCGGTGCGTGAAGCCCTTGAAGAAACCGGTCTTCAGGTCAGACTGATAAAACAATTTCACACCTATTCCGATCCTGACAGAGATGCAAGGCTCCATACGATTTCAACCGTTTTTATAGCAGAAGCCGAAGGCGTTCCCAAAGGGGCCGACGATGCGATTCAGGCGAAAATTTTTTCAGAAGAAACCTTGCCACCACTGGTATTTGATCATAAAAGAATATTAAATGACTATTTTAGCCAACAAAGATCCTCTTGAGAAAAAAAATTTTAAAGTTCTCATAGTGGACGACAACCCCCTGATCCGGGAACTTCTGGAATTCTCCCTGAATTCTTTCGGTTATGCGTATACTTCTGCTGAAGACGGGATTGAAGCTACCAAACTCCTCAAAAAAGAACCTTTTGCAATCGTCATCACCGACATGATCATGCCTAACATGGACGGCATGCAGCTCCTGAGCCATATCCGGGAGAATTACCCGCAGATCGGCGTCATCGTCATTACCGGCTACACCGGTTCCTTCAGCTACACCGACGTAATCAAGGCCGGAGCCAACGATTTTATCACCAAACCGTTTACCGCAGATGAACTTGAAGCAAAACTCAATCGCCTCACCCGGGAGCAGGAATACATCAGAGAACTCGAATATCTGTCTTTATGCGATGCACTGACAAACCTTTACAACCGCAGGTATTTCGACGTAAAACTTCACGAAGAGGCGCATCGCTCCCATCGCCAGAATTATCCCTTGACGCTCCTGATGATCGATGTGGATCGATTCAAGGATTACAACGATTCTTTCGGCCATCAGGCCGGAGATGACGTCTTAAAAGCTATCAGCGATATCCTTTTAAGTTGTACAAGAGAAAATGTCGACTGGGTTTTCCGGCACGGCGGCGACGAGTTTGCGATCATTACACCATATATTACAATCGAGCAGACGCTGCATATTGCCGAACGGATATTAAACACCTACAGAAGCAAGAATTTCACCCCTACCACTTTAAGTATCGGCATTGCCCGGTTCTGCCGGAACGAAAAAAACTCATGGGAAGAGGATCTGACCACTTTTGTGCGCAGGGCCGATAATGCCCTATATAAAGCAAAGGATTCAGGAAAAGACAATATAGTTTGCGACAGCAATTAATTTCCAGCCTCGATTCATCTCTCACCTTTTTGATCATCCACCAAAAAATCAATTATCCTATAATTGCTCACCCGCTACCATCCTTTATATAGCTGAACCTGATAAGTTGATACAATCGCGGTTAAAGGGTCAGGAGAAAACCCCAAAAGATTCTTCTGTTAACCCGCAGGAAACCAAACATTATAAAATATCAGTAAAACAAGCCTGAGCCAGAAGGGGTGACCGAAAACACTTCAAAGACTTTGGCGCAAGGTATTTGTTATTGATGCCATCACTGTTGCATTAAAGCCAAGACGCCGTGCCACAGTGAGCTTGAATCAATTAAAATCACAATTAACCGTTGTATTTGATCACCGTCTCTGGTATATAACCGCTTTCTATACTACTGGAAGGAGGAATGTCTTAATGGTAACCAACGAAACAAACACAAAACAGCAGGAAGACAGCAGCGTAACATCAACCGACGGCATGAGCTTTGCCGAACTTTTTGAGGATAGCATCAAAGTCGCTTCGGTTGGCGAGGTTGTCCTTGGCACGGTAATCAGTATCTACAAAGATTTTGTCGTGGTTGACATCGGCGACAAATCTGAAAGCAACATTTCGGTTTCTGAATTCAGAACCGAAGGAGTTGATGCCGATATAAAAATCGGTGATACTTTCGATGTCTTCGTAGAAAAACGTGAAGCCGAAGGTGGTCTGCGTCTGTCACGCGAAAAAGCTATCGGCATCAAAGTCTGGGAAGATATTGCTAAAATACAGGAAGAAGATAAAACCATTCAGGGTCGAATCGACAACCGAGTCAAAGGCGGACTTTCTGTTGATATCGGTGTACCCGCTTTCCTTCCGTATTCTCAGATTGACTTACGTCCGGTAAAAGACCTTGATTCCCTCATCGGCAAAACCTTTGAGTTCAAGGTCCTCAAATATAATAGAAAGAGAAACAATGTCGTAATCTCCAGGCGGGCGATTCTTGAAGCAGAAAGAAGCCAGCTTCGCGATGAGATGCGCTCCTCTCTTGAAGAAAACGCAATTATCAAAGGGAAAATTACCAACATTACGGATTACGGTATATTTATCGATCTGGGCGGCATGGACGGACTCTGCCATATCACCGATCTTTCCTGGGGCCGCGTTTCCCACCCGTCGAAACTTTTCAAGGTTGGCGAAGAAATCGATGTCAAGGTCCTCAAATACGATAAAGAGGCTGACAAAGTTTCCCTGGGTGTCAAACAGCTCAAACCCGACCCATGGACAACTGTTACGGAAAGATACCCGCTTAACTCCAAAACAACCGGTAAAGTCGTAAGCATCACTGACTATGGTGTATTTGCCGAACTTGAAGAAGGCGTTGAAGGACTCATCCACGTTTCGGAAATGTCCTGGTCCAAAAAGACCCGCCATCCATCTAAAATAGTCGGAGTCGGCGATGGAATTGAAGTCGTCGTCTTAAACATCGATGTTGATGCCAAACGTATTTCTCTCGGCATGAAACAACTGCAGCCCAATCCATGGGATCTTGTTTCAGAAAACTATCCGGTGGGTTCGATCATTGAGGGGAAAATCAAGAACATTACCGACTTCGGCGTCTTTATCGGCATCGAAGAAGGCATTGACGGACTTATCCATGTATCCGACCTCTCCTGGACCGAACGAATCAAACATCCCACGGAAAAATACGCCAAAGGCGAAACAATCCAGGCCGTTGTCTTGAAAATCGATCGCGAAAATGAGCGGTTCTCTCTTGGCATCAAGCAGCTCGAACCAGATCCATGGCAGAAAGCCATTGAAAAATACCCCATCGGCTCCAAGGTGGAAGGTAAAATTACCAATGTCACTGATTTCGGTATTTTCGTAGAAGTGGAAGAAGGCATTGAAGGCCTGGTTCACGTCTCTGAAATCAGTAAAGATAAGGTCAATACTCCGGTGGGCATGTATAATATCGGTGACACCATTGAAACCAAGGTTATCAACGTTTCCGCCAAGGACAGAAAGATCGGTCTTTCAATCAAGGCGCTCACTGAAGATTCCGACAAAGGTGATATAAGCGACTACAAGAAAAAACAGGCCAGCAGCGGGCCTTCAACGCTCGGCGACTTGTTGAAAGAAGAACTTGAGAATAAAGATACAGCAGCTGAAGCCGAGCAGGTGACTGCCGCCGCCGAAGCAGATACGGAAGAAGATAAATAGCCCGATTATTTGAGAGCCAAGGCCGTGCGATCATTCCGCCGAGACCACCCTATTTTACTGGGCATTCTAATGCTTGGAGCGATATTTTTTCTCTTCTGGGCTGGGATAATTTTCTTCATCTCCGCCCTGGGAAGTTCGGAAAACTCAGAACTCTTCAGTAAAACAGATGGTATCGGCGTTATTGAGCTTAAAGGTATTATTACTTCCTCTGAGGAAATTGTCACCGACCTTGCGGCCTTTCAAAAGAACAGCAGAGTCAAGGCAATAATCCTCAGAGTTGACAGCCCGGGTGGTGCTGTTGGTGCTTCCCAAGAAATATTTACGGAAATCAAACGCACCAACGGCATCAAACCTGTTATCGTTTCCATGGGCTCGATGGCTGCATCAGGAGCCTATTACGCCTCTCTCGGCGCGCAAAAAATTATTGCAAATCCAGGGACGCTTACCGGCAGCCTCGGCGTTATAATTAAGTTTCCCAATCTGGAAAATCTTTTTGAAAAAATAGGGTATAAAAGCGAAGTTGTTAAAAGCGGTGCCAATAAGGACATCGGCTCAGCCACAAGACCGATGACCGCGGAGGAAAGAAATATCCTCCAGGCGCTTATCGACAATGTGCATGAGCAGTTTATCAATGACATTGCCAAAAGCCGCGCCCTTGCCCCGGAGGTTGTTCGAAAACTCGCCGACGGTCGTATTTACTCAGGCGAGCAGGCGAAAGATCTTGGTCTGATTGATGATTTCGGAAATTTTGCAGATGCGATAAAACTCGCTGCAACCCTTGCAGGTCTCCCATCGGAAACACCGCATCTCATTTTTCCAAAAGAAAAAAAATTCTCTTTGCTGACGCTTCTGGCAGGTGAGACCGGACAAACGCTTACAAATCGCTTTATCAATATCTCACCGATTCTTTCCTATGAATTGACCTTTCAGCCTCAAAATTAATAAACGCAGCCCCTTGTTTGGTAACGCTCAAGGTGTTGCATATCGCAAACAATAGAGAGTGATTTAATGTTGAAACGTGATTTAATTAACGAAGTATCCGAAGAACTGGGTGGCTTTCTGAAAAAAGACGTCAGGCAAGCACTTGATATTATACTGGATAGCATCGCAGATGCATTGTCCAAAGGCCGCAGAGTGGAAATCAGGGGTTTTGGCAGTTTTTCAATCCGTCAACGAAAAGAACGGACCACTAAAAATCCAAAGACCAGCAAGGTAATGCATATTCCACCGCGCAAAACCCTTAACTTCACAATGAGCAAATCCCTCAAAGACCCTTTGGTAAAAAATCATAAATGATTGAATATTGAAATGCCGCTGTAACCTCAGGGTCCCCCCAGCAAATCAACTTGTTTCAACGCAATAACCCGATGGAATAAGTCTTTCTTCGATTTCATCACCAATAACGTTTGTGACAAGTTTATTTTACCGATCCTTTTCAGGTCATGAAATTTTTTTCTGGGGAGTTTACGGAAAAAACCCAAAAAAGCTTCCTAGATGAAGGGTCCGATGTCCCCCTTGCCGTTCCGCAGGACAACCGGATAATCCTCCACTAGAGATATTATGCTTGACGGTTCAGGAAAGAGAGACCCGCCGTCGATAACAAAATCAACCTGCCGACCCAATTTATCCTCAATTTCAAAAGCCTCGGACAAAGGCCTGTCCTCATCTTCGGTAACCGCACTTGTTGTCAGAATCGGATTTCCCAGGGCTTCGATGAGTTCTCGGCAGATATTATTATCAGGAACTCTGATACCCACGGTCTTCTGTTTGGTGGTCAGTATTTTGGGAACAATCTTTGCCGCCGGCAGAATAAAGGTATATGCCCCGGGAAGATTCTTTTTCATAATCCGATACGCGGAATTCGATATATAACAGTAATCACTTACATTTTTCAGGCTGGAACACATGAAACTGAACGGTTTGGTTTTCGGCCTTCTCTTGATCTGATAGATTCTTTTTATGGCCTTCTGATTAAATATATCGCAACCGATGCCGTACACCGTATCGGTTGGATAGCAAATGACGCCCCCGCGCCTCAGACACTCCACCGCCTGACTTATAAGACGCGGTTGGGGATTATCCGGGTTAATATTTAAAATCATATCGTTATACTGTTTTTCTGTTTAGAATCTGATCCCATGCATTATTATGGGGGAACATTTGCAATACGTATAGGCTTGTTTTGTTTCTTTCCCGGGTTTTATTCCGGTTTATCGCCGGCAAGGCATAATATATCAATCATTAAGCAGAAGCAATGCCAAACCAAATGAATATAGCCGCTGGAATCGATCTCGGCTCAAACAGTTTCAGGCTGCTGATTGCCGAAGTCAAAGAAAACCACCTTATTCCCCTTGAAAAAAAACTCATATCCGTGCGTCTTGCCCAGGGGCTCTCCCGGGGAGGTAATCTTTCTGACCAGGCGATGTGCCGGGCATTTGATGCCCTGTCTGATTTTAATCTGCTATTACAAAAATACAATATATCATCCTGCAGGATGTGCGGCACCGCTGCTTTGCGGAACGCCGACAACGCTGCCCTGTTCATCTCCCGGGCGACTCGAATAACCGGTTGCGAATTGACTGTTTTAAGTGGTGAAGAAGAGGCCCTTCTCAGCTACCAGGGTGCCTGGGGGTTTCCCCCCGGAACTGACGATAACCCGAGATTATATATTGATGCAGGAGGCGGAAGTACCGAGCTGGTGCTCGATTCACACCTCGACGATAGTCCTTGTGCAATAAGCCTGAACCTTGGTGCGGTTTCAGTAACGGAAGAATTTCTTTTAAGCGATCCACCGAATCCTGAAGAGCTGAAAAAAGCCGCAGCACATATAACCAGGGTTTTGCGGCAAGGGTTCAGGATTCTTTCATTTGAAAAACAGAATTTGACCCTCCTTGCCTCAGGGGGTACGGCAACGGCCCTTGCGGCCCTGGATCTTGAACTTGAAGCTTATAATGAAAAACTTGTCCAGAATCATTTTTTAACTTCTGAAAATCTCCAACGGCTTGAACACCGGCTGACTCGGCTTGCAGCGGCTGAACGAAACAGGCTGCCGGGGCTTGATAAAAACCGTGGAGAAATCATTATTGCCGGATTGATGATTTATCAATCAATAATTGACTTCATACACGCTCCCGGAATAATAATCAGTGATGCAGGGTTACTGGAAGGAATTTTACTGAGCGGCCTTAAAGGAGATTACTGCTGCTTCTCCCGTTGAGGGGTTCATGAAAAACCTTTCCGGCTTGACCGTTTACAGCCGATTCCTTATAAAAGAAGGTGCTCCTCAACAATTTTCCCGGCATTTTATTTTTTTTTGCCGGCGGCTTGCCGCCTTGCCCGAAACAGCGAATCGATCAGCCCCGAAGTGTGCATGACAGGAAGTCATAAAATAATTTGGCCTCTATGCTTCAATCTGAAAATTATATTGCGTCAGATAAAAGAATAATACACTTTTACAGCTAGTTGTTGAAAAAAACCTGTAAAAACAGTACATGAATGTACCATAAAAGCTTGCCTTGATTTGTCGCCCGCTTTCAGGGCACAGGTTGTTTCTGAGGGCAGGATAAGAGCTCCGGTATCCGTATCATCCTTTTACCCTTGCCCAGGCTTTATTTTTCCCTTTTGATTAAGAAGGAGACCTCACATGATAGCAAATGAGATAGAACAGGCATACACCTTTGATGATCTTCTCCTGATCCCACAGGCTTCAAAGGTTCTGCCTTCCGAAGTAGATCTTTCCACCCGTCTGACAAAAACCATCAATCTCCATATCCCCCTGGTGAGCGCGGCCATGGACACGGTCACCGAGCATCGCACGGCAATAACCATGGCCAGGGAAGGCGGCATAGGCATTATTCACAAGAACATGTCAGTGGATGACCAGATTCTCGAGGTTATAAAGGTCAAAAAATCTGAATCCGGCATGGTGGTGGACCCGGTGACCGTTGAGGAGGGCCAGACCGTCGGTGAAGTAAAATCCATCATGCAGAATTACCGGATATCCGGTGTCCCTGTCTTGCGTAAATCAAAACTCGTGGGCATTGTCACCAATCGCGACCTTCGATTTGTTACGGACCTCACGGTCAAGGTGCATGAGGTCATGACCAGCAAGAATCTGGTCACCGCTCATGTGGGAATCACTCTGGAGGAATCCAAGGCCCTGCTCCACAAGCACCGCATTGAAAAACTTCTGGTAGTTGATGAGCACGGCAACCTTAAAGGTCTTATTACCATCAAAGATCTAGAAAAAATTCGCAAATATCCCAATGCCGCAAAAGACGACCTTGGCCGCCTCCGAGTGGGCGCGGCAATCGGCATCGGCGGCAATTACATGGCCCAGGTCGAACGCCTGGTCAAGGCTGAAGTTGACATTGTCGCCCTTGATTCGGCCCACGGTCATTCTCAAAATGTTATCAAGACCCTCATGAACATCAAAAGCGCCTTCCCGGATCTGCAGGTGATTGCCGGAAACATTGCTACCCCAGAAGGCCTCGAGGCCCTTATCAAGGCTGGGGCGGATTGTGTAAAAATCGGTGTAGGCCCAGGTTCGATCTGCACCACCAGGATTGTTGCCGGTGTCGGGGTGCCGCAGATGTCTGCCATCGGCAACTGCGCAAAAAAAGCCGCCAAATACGGGATCCCGATTATTGCCGACGGCGGCATCAAGTATTCCGGCGATATTACCAAGGCGATCGGCATCGGCGCCAACTCCATTATGATCGGCAGCCTGTTTGCCGGAACCGATGAAACCCCGGGGGATACATTTCTGTATCAAGGAAGGACCTATAAAGGATATCGGGGCATGGGGTCAATTGAAGCCATGAAAAAAGGCAGCAGTGACAGATATTTCCAGGAAGAGGTTGAAAGTCAGTCCAAGCTGGTTCCGGAAGGCATTGAAGGAAAGGTCCCCTATCGCGGGCCGCTTTCCACAACAATATATCAACTCATGGGCGGACTTCGTTCGGGCATGGGATACGTTGGCGCAAAAAACATAGAAGAACTGCGCAAAAAAGCTAAATTTGTCAAAATAACTGCGGCAGGCCTCAGGGAAAGCCACGTTCACGACGTTATTATTACAAAAGAGGCGCCGAACTATCGTCTTGGTTAAACCTTAAGCCGGCGAAGCCGGAAATATCGAATATCGAACAAGGAACCGCAGAATGATAAAGTTTAATCAGTCACTTCGACATTCGATATTCCTTGTTCGATATTCTCCGGTTCAAATCCATCAGTCAACATCTACGCAGATCGCGAACGAAGTGAGACTTCGAAAACGTAGATGTTTCAAACTTAGGGTGTAAATTTAGTTAAACCTTATATGAGGAACCAACGTTGGCCATTCATGATGAAAAAATATTGATCCTTGATTTCGGATCCCAGACCACACAACTTATTGCCCGTCGAATCCGCGAGCAGAAAGTTTATTGCGAAATTCATCCGTACAATATCACTCTTGAGAAAATCAAGGAAATCGCCCCCAACGGCATCGTTCTTTCCGGTGGCCCCTCAAGCGTCTATGACCAGGATGCGCCAATCAGCGATCCGGGAATTTTCTCGCTGGACATTCCGGTGCTGGGCATCTGTTACGGCGCCCAACTTATGACCAGGCAGCTTGGCGGCAAAGTTGAAAAAGCTCTCAAGCGCGAATTCGGCAAGGCCGAACTCGAAGTGCATTTCACCGACGGACTGTTTGCCGGAATGGAAAAAAATCGCGCCGAATACCAGGTATGGATGAGCCACGGCGACAGAATTGAAAGTCTGCCGGAGGGTTTCGAAATATCCGCAGTCAGCGAACATTCCCCTCACGCCGCCATCCGTCATACCAAAAAACCACTGGTCGGAGTCCAGTTTCATCCGGAGGTAGTCCATACCTTGATCGGTGTTGATGTTTTACGAAATTTCATGTTCGGAATATGCAACTGCAAACCAAAGTGGACCATGCAATCGTTCATTGAAACAACGGTTTCGGCAATCAAGAAAAAAGTCGGCTCTGGCCGGGTGATCTGTGCTTTGAGCGGTGGTGTTGATTCTTCGGTTACTGCAGCGCTTGTCCATAGGGCCATCGGCGACCAGTTGATCTGTGTTTATGTTAATAATGGCATGATGCGCACCGGAGAAACCGAAAGCGTCCTGAACTTCTTCAGAGAAAAAACCGGCTTGAACGTCATTCACGTCGATGCGGTTGATTACTTTATGGGTGAACTCGCCGGCGAACGCGATCCTGAGAAAAAACGCAAAAGCATTGGCTACGGCTTTATCAAGATTTTTGAGGAAGAAGCCAAAAAACTGGGCGACATCAAATACCTTGCCCAGGGCACGCTGTATCCTGATGTCATTGAAAGCATTTCCGTCAAGGGACCTTCAGCCATAATCAAGTCCCACCACAATGTCGGGGGTCTGCCCGACATCATGAAACTCGACCTCATCGAACCGCTTCGCGAACTGTTCAAAGATGAAGTTCGACTCCTGGGCCTTGAACTCGGGCTCCCCGAAGAAGCCATATTCAGGCAGCCTTTTCCAGGCCCCGGACTGGCAATCAGAATACTCGGCGAAGTTACCCAGGAAAGGCTTGATATTCTCAGGCAGGCTGATGTAATCGTCCTCGAAGAGATGAAGAAATCGGGGTATTACCGCAAAGTCTGGCAGTCGTTTGCCGTACTGCTGCCGATCCAGACCGTAGGTGTCATGGGCGATGAACGCACCTATGAAAACGTTGTTGCCCTGCGCTCGGTTGACAGTGTTGATGCAATGACCGCTGACTGGTCGAAATTACCTTACGACCTGCTCGGCAGGATTTCAAACAGGATCATCAACGAGGTCCGCGGCATTAATCGTGTGGTCTATGATATCTCCTCAAAACCCCCGAGCACCATTGAATGGGAGTAGCTTAACGGCAGACAGGCGTCTTTCGCTCTGATCCCTTTTGCCCTTTCGTCATGCATCAGGGTATGATATTATCTGTGACGAATCAGCTTGTTTGAGCGCCGGGCGAGAGGCCCGACTTTGCGGCTAATTCTTTTACTTTCAGCTTTGAACTTTCAGCACTCACCCCAAGAGGAGTTCGATGAAGGATTTTGATCCCAGCAGGCCGCCGGATCTTCCCAAAGACCCGGAGATGGCGATAAAACTGCTTGCAACGATTTCGCGCATCATCAATGTCATAAATACCAAAAAACTTTCATACCAGAGCCGCATGGATGAAATCCTCCGGCTGATTCTGAATTATCTCGGCGTCGAACAAGGATCAATCATGATCCTTAACAAAAAAAAAGAACTGGAAATTATCGCAACCAACAAATCAGAACTCATCGGCCGATGTCTTGCGCTTGACGCAAACACTGTTGCCGGCTGGGTCGTAAAATTCCAGGCCCCCCTTTTCATCCCTGACATATCGAAAGACTCGAGATTCAAATCCCGTCGAGGCGAATATAAAAAAAATTCCCTGCTTTCCGCCCCGATAATGAGTGAAAATAAAATCCTCGGAGTGATCAATGTCACTGATAAGTCCGCTGATAAGGATTTTTTCCAGGACGATATCTCCTATCTTCTAAAATTCAGCAGCGTCGTTCTCTGGCTTGCGGTTCAACAGAATTTGAACGCCGAGATCAAAAAACAGCAAAAAACCCTTAAAACCCGCAACCAGGAGCTGCGTCACCAGGAGGCTTCCAGGGCGGAGCTTTCCAAACTTCTCATCCATGACCTGAAAGCGCCGCTTTCGGAAATTGTCGCCAATCTTGATATTCTTTCCTATACGATTCCGAAAGAATCTGCAGAGTTTCTCGAATCAGCACGAATCGGCTGCGAAAGAGCGGTGCTCATGGTTTCAAACCTTGCGAGCATAGATAAGATCGAAGACGGAAAAATGAAACTCATCAAGGAAGAGCTTGAAGTGGAAAGCCTTTTAAATGAATCAGTTTCCAATTCAAAAGGCGTTTCCCTTATTAAGAATATAGAGCTTACCCTTGAAATTAATGAAGCGCTTCCAAGAATCCAGGCTGATCGTTATTTGATCCTGCGCGTCCTGCAGAATCTGCTAACCAATGGCATAGGATATTCTTTATCCGGAACAAAAATTCAAGTTGGCTGCAGAAAGGTTCAAGACAAGAAACAACTTGAGTTCCATGTGCAGGACCAGGGTCCTGGTATTCCTGAAGAAAAAACCCGGATTATTTTTGAAAAATATGCCCGGATCACTGAAAAGAAAAATGCTATTCTGGGCACCGGCCTGGGGCTTTATTTCTGCAAACTCGCAATAGATGCACATCGGGGAAGAATCTGGGTTGAAAGTACCGTCGGCAAAGGCAGCAAATTTATTTTCACACTCCCTCTTTAAAAAACTCATCCTTCTAACTCAAGGGAAAGCCTTTCTTGCAATGATATCCTTATTTACAATCGACAATCACTCCATGATTCAGTCTTATTTTCTTGCACTGGGGGATCTTCATTAATGAAACATCCCAGCAAAATGAATTTCCTCATAGTCGATGATATGGACAACATGCGCCGCTCCATCCGGGCCATGTTGAGGCTCATAAATTTCGGCAGAGAATTCTTTGAGGCGCAAAACGGCCTTGATGCCTGGAATTACCTGGAAAACCCCGACAACACCATCGACTTCATAATCTCCGATTACAACATGCCGCAGATGACCGGCACCGAACTTCTGCATCGAATCCGCATGTCTCCTAAGTACCGGGACATCCCTTTTCTGATGGTCACCGCCGACACCAATATGGAAATCGTTGCCGAAGCAGCGGAACACGATGTGGATGGCTACATGACCAAGCCCTTCGTAACCGCCACCCTGGAACAGAAAATACAGGAGCTGCTGAATCAGGCAAAAAACCCGGATGCCCTTACCTTGAGCCTCAGGGCAATACGCGATCTCAAGGAAAAAGGCGACATTGAAGGAGCAATTGCCGAAGCAAAAAAAGCAGTGACCGCGCACCAGCAGTCATCCCGACCTCTTCGGGAACTGGGCCTGCTCTTCATGGGAAAAAAAGACCTCAAGAACGCCATGAACTGTTTTGAACGGTCCACGGATTTAAACCGTCTTGATGTTGTCTCCTATCATTGCCTCGGGCAGATTCTCTTTCACCTCGGAAGAATAGACAAGGCCACCGATAATTATGCCAGGGCCATGGAAATCAGCCCACGGCATGCCGACCGGGCTCTTAACTTTGCGGATCTCCTTCTCGGTCAAAGAAAATACAGGGAAGCTGAAAAAGTATTGAAACTCGTTTTACGGACCAATCCTGATATCGAAACCAAAGAACGGATTGCCGATACCTGCCGTAATAACAAGCTCCCGGCACTGGCCGTAAAAGCTTACCGCGCCATTCTTAAAGAAAATCCGGATCGCTTTTATCTCACCGGAAATCTGGGCATCGCCCTGCAGATGAAGGGTGACAACAACGAGGCGATCAAGGCCCTGGAGCAAGCGGTTGAGATTGCCGGCACCAATGTTGAGCTGCTGCTGTCTCTTGCCCAGGCATACCTTGATATCAACAAACTTATCCGCGCCGACAAATGGGCGTCACAGGTGCTTAAAATCGATCCTGAGAACCAGCGAGCTAGAGAAATCCTTGATAAATGTCTTTAACGCCCTACTCCCTTTGCCTTTCCAAACAAAAAAATATTACAATTCCCCCCCTTTCCTTTTCAGCTATTTTTTACAATAATTTTGATTCATTTATAGATGATAAAAATAAAAAATCCACGCCGCCACAAATAATCAATTAACAAACATCCCTAATGAATCTTTGCTACCTGTTGAATTCAAAGGAAAAAAATGGTTTCTAGTATGCATTGCACTCAATTGCACACAACATATTGTAGTTTTTTTTTATTGATGCATTTTTTTCACTGTTTTTCATTTTTTTCCTTGTATTTCTCATAAGATAACGCTATTTAAAAATTTAATAACATATAATTACTAATGATCCATTAATCTTACAGGAGAAAAAAACTAGAACATAATTGTTGATATGGGTACCACATTGTGGTATGGATTTATGCCAGTGAAACGGGGATGCATATATTTTTGGTATTAACGACTCGATTTTCTTGACAAAACAGGCACTGAGTGATTTAATCCACAACAATATATGTAAAAATAGATCGAAAAAACCTCATAAATTATTATCGAAAATTTTAGGCTTGATACCTATTAAAAATTTCAGAAATAATTGCCCTGATACAAAATTAAGGGAAAGGAGGTGATGGAAGAATTTTAAAAACCGAAGAATTTTTGTTTCAATTTTTAAGCGTTTAACTTTTGTTTGGGCGGCATTCCTCTGTTGAGTTTGTACTCAAAAGCGAAATCCGGCCCTGAAGGCAGCGGCCGGAGGCCGTTAACAAGCAAAATTATTTTATAAATTCAACGAGGGGGGTTACAGGTAACATGAAAAAAACATTAACAGCAGCATTAGGTACCACTTTCCTGCTTGGCTTCGCAGCCAGCGCCTTTGCAATTCATGGAACCGTTCCGGCTGAGCAGTCAGTTGTTGCGGGCAAAAACGCAAAAATTACCCTTGACGGCAAAATCCGTTCTCGGGGTTACAGCAAAAGCACCACAACCGTTGCCAACTCGGATGGCTCCACTGCAGAAGGATATGACTCAACCGTACAGTTGGGCGTCAAAGCAGTTCTGTCCGACGAAGCAAGCGGCTATATACACCTGGAAACCGGTTCAGGCTCCGGTGATACGTATAACTGGGACGGCGCTGCTGGACTGAATACCGGCGGCTCCAAGAGAGGCAGTATGGAGATTAATCAGGCATGGATCAACTACGATCCGGGCATGGTTGGTGTGAAAGTCGGCCATATGCCCCTTGCCTTGAACAACAAACAGTTTTTTGACCACACAACTGATGGCGACGATGCGATCGTTGTCTACATGGACCCTTCAAGCAATACCCATATCGGCCTGTTGACCATAAAATTCAACGAAGGTAACACCTCCGCAAATGACGATATCGACGGTTATGTTGCGCTGTTGATGCAGAAAATGGGCGCTTCAAACCTTGGAGTAAGTCTCACCAACCTGAACAGGGATGGTGATGTTCTGGACATGTACAACCTGGGTATTGACTTCGGCGGCAAATTCGGTCCTGTTGCACTTAAAGCCGGTCTCGACTACCAGATGGGTGATGACGGCGGTACATTCACTGGCGGCACCCCTACTGCACAGCACGGCTTTGCAGGTTATGCGGTTGTTGTTGACGGTTCCATGGATGCCGGCGCGGTAAAAGTTGGTGCGGTTCTCGGATATGGCACCGGTGATGGAGACGCAACTGATACCGACCAGGAAAAATTCATTAACTTCCTGTCTGACGTTCGTTATTACTCAACCATGGTCGGTTACATCCTGCAAGTACCTGGAGCTGCTAGCAAAAACACCGGCCTGCAGAACATGTTATTGGTTCAGGTTAATGGTGCAGGAAAAATCACCGATGATATCTCCTGGAAAGCACGTGTCAACTACATGACCCTGAATGAAGTTGCTGTTGGAGCGGATGATGATCTTGGTATCGAGCTTGAAGGCTTCCTGACCTGGAAGCTTTCAAACGGCCTTTCCTACGGCATCGAAGCTGCCTACCTCCTGACTGGAGATGCTTGGAAAACGACCCCAACTGCTGAAGTTGATGACGTTTGGTTCCTTCGTCACAGCCTTACGCTGGACTTCTAATTTGTCTTAGCTCTTCAGTTCCGTTATACCAAAACCCTGTTCAGGTTTTCCTGAGCAGGGTTTTTTTATTGGGGGGAGCAAATACTAACGAAAGCAGTCGCGATTGTTTCCAGACCACTTGCACTTGAGTGATTTGCCAGCAGTTTCTTGTGGAATTTCTAAAGATTTGAACTTTCTGAGCAGACTGAACCAACTGAATATAAATGAATTAATCAGCGATAACGATCAAATTATTCAATTTCTATGTAGAGTTCAGCAACCAGAAACCCGAAGCAATGGAGCAACATCGGTCATTCTAAATGCTTAATCCCGGGTTCCGGAGTCGGGTAAACTTACCTTACCTGGAATCTTTCAAAAATGACTCAATGGCCCTGATTTGAAATAAATGCATAATTTCAACAAATTAGAACACGTCAAAAATTTCAGTAAAGATTACTCGTAGTGTGTCCACATTCGAATAATCTTTATGATCTTTGCATTTGTAAACACTGGATAAACCAACCGGTGCTGGATGTTGATCCTACGGGAATATGCACCGTCCAGATCTCCAACAAGCTTCTCGTATGAAGGGGGATTTTTGAAAGGATTTTCTTGAAGACTGATAGTAGATTTTCTACACGGGCCTTTAAGCCTGCTCTTTATATTTTATTTGCACCCTTTTGAGCCATTTTGGTAAATACTCTTTTCCAACTCACCAATCCAACTCCTCAGCGCATTCTTCGACAGGAGTTGCCAAACCCACCCTGATAGATTCTCACATGCCGGGAACTGATGTTAAATAAAGAGTTTCCTGTATTGCCTCCCAGTCATTTTCCGAAACCTGGACACCGCTTGCCCGTTTACCTCTGATTGTAACCGGTTTGTGCTCGGATGCCACTGAGTCAACTAGCCGTAAATTTTGCCCTTGCTTTTGAAACAGTAATTTTTGTCACGAATATCAGCCTCCTGATAAAATCGTACGGTTTTTCGTAAATCAGACCGTTACCTTATTTCTATTTATCGAGTCAGCGCGGTTTAGTTCACCGGATACATCAGCACAGTGCTGATCGCCGAATCGAACACACCTTTTTCCTGAAGCAGAATCCCCACAAACAAGATCTTTTTGCCGTTGATCTCGCGAAGCTGGTAATCGGCAATATACCCGTCAATCTTGTTTGTCTGCCAGACCGTGGCAAGGGAAATGCCGTTCCACGAAAGCGCATGCAGGGCGCCGCTGGGGTATTGTTTGGAATCCGCCATCAACCTTGAAGATTCAGCGGAATCTTTTTTAACGATCACATCAACAATCCCGTCATTATTTACTTCAGTAACAATTATCCGTGAAGGGATATAAAACCTTGCCACCTTATCATCGGTGAAATCCAGGGGATCCTTGCCGCCGATATAGCGTAATACACCGCCATAGTATTCACTGCTGGACCAGACCGCACCGCCGTTGCTTTCAAGAACCATAATCCGGTCCGATCTGCTGTCCAACACGACAAACTCGTCCTCGCCGTCACGGTCAAGGTCGGCAAAGGAAAAATCAAATAGATCAAGGGCCTCGGGAGCAGCAAGTGTATCGCCTGCAACTAAACCGTCGCCTTCCACCTGAAGCAGATAAATGGCGCGCTCAAAAAGAGCGGGAAGTCCTGGCTGCTGACCAACCAGAGTGATTCCGCGACCGGGCACAGTCATAGTCTTCGTATACCATTTCTGGTCTTTATAGATATGCTCGAAGCTGTCGCCGTCCCACTCAACCGCAAACGAATCCGGCTCTTTATGGTCAGCGGCGCAGATATATATCTCGGCCTTGCCGTCACCATTGAGATCTTCAACACTCACTGAAATGTTTTTATATTGAGAATTTCCGTCAATCTTTGCCATCTCCTGAAGATTATTTCCTTTAAGTTTATAGACATGCACCCGGCTTTTTCCGGCAAGAATTATCTCCTGTTCGCCGTCGCCGTCCACATCACCGATATCCATGGCTTGAAGATCAACTTTTTTGAGATTCTGGGTCTTGGTAAATCCGAAAGCGCCCACTGTTGTTGGGGGCGTGGCAGGAACTGCGGGCGTTCCGGTGATTACCGGCACCGGAACGCCGCCGGGGGTGATAAATGCACGGTCCGGATGGGCGGTCTGAAAGGTTGTCTGCGAAGAAGTGTCAGCTGTTGTGGTCCTCATCTTTCTGACCGGAGGTTCGGCGCCGAATACCTTAGAGGCGATATCCCAGGCAAGCTGATCGATTGCTAGAATAATTTCCTCCTCACGGGCTGCGGTGACAAAAAAGCTTTCATACGCTCCCGGTTCAGGCATTTTATACACTTTTGCATCAAGGCTGACACTGCCTCCGAGGCCTGTTATGCTGCCGATCACCACATAATCAGCCTTTACTGCCTGAGCCACAGCATTGATCATATTTTCGGACTGGGGTTGGGCAACAGCGGAATCAACCTGCAATTTATCGATAATCTGGATTCCTGCGCCTGCTGCAAGTCTGCTTGCCAGCATAACCCGCACGCCATCCTGAAGATATGAAAGGTCTTTTGCGGCATGGACTTCAAAAGGCAGGAAGGCAACACGGGGTTTTTGAGATTCTTCTGATGCACCGGCAATGCCGGTTAATAACAAAAAAGTCAGGGCAATCAAGCTTGAAATCAGATTAGATTTATTTCTTTTCACGTTGGATCCTTTTCTTTCCGGTTGATAAAAATTATTTTTTCTCGTATGAACGAGGCTGATAGCATAAGAGCCTCTGGTATCCGGCAACAATCATTAAGGAAACCAGACTACTCCGACTGCCGGCTAAAGGCTGTTGGTTTCTTGAGATTACAAAAGTTTTTTCCTATGGCCTAATAGACTAAAAACCTTTAGCCTGTTTGACCAGATCATTCACCGTCAGTATTTTTAAAACAGTTATAAATAAAAAGCCATCATTCCGATGATAATATGTAAAAAACCTCGTTACCCTTGCCATTAAGATTCTTTTTTACAAAACGAAAATGACCGAAATCTACCTCATTCGCCATGGTATTACCGCCGCCAACCTGAATAAAATATTTGCAGGCCGCAGCCAGGAACCCCTCCATGCCGACGGCATCACTCAAATAGAGTCGGTGGGCAGGCAACTTGTTCCGAAAAATATCAGATCAATTGTTTCAGGCCCGCTTCCTCGAACCACGCAAACCGCCGGCATCTTAAGCCGGATTACCGGCGCCGGAATCGTAATCGACCAGCGACTCAACGAAATCCTCATCCCCCACTGGGACGGCTGCACCAAGGATGAACTGCGAGAGCGGTTCGGCAATGAATATCCCCATTGGCTCAGCCAACCCGAAAAGTTCGAACTCCCTGACTGCGAGACCCTGTACGCAGTGCAGCAGCGGGCTGTAGAGGCCGCTGAACAGATTTTTCAAATCAACACCCGGCAAAATACGCTTATTGTCAGCCACCTCATCCCTCTGCGCTGCCTGCTTCTCCATTACCGAGATCTGCCCATGAAAGATTTCAGAAGCATCAGCTTTGATAACGGCGCAGTAATCCGCCTGAGCAGAGAGAAAGATGGCCAAACCACAGTGGACACAATCCACCCGCCTGCTGAGCATACTTGAATAACAAGAAATTATTTACATGAGGTCAGCTTGGACTTCTTTCTGTACTTGGAGGGCAAAATACCGATCTGCTCACGGTATTTTGCAACTGTGCGGCGGGCAAGTCTGATGTCTTCCTTCTGGAAGATCTCGGCAATTGCATTATCGCTTAACGGTTTATCTGAGTTCTCTTCCTGAATAATCGAACGAATCCGGTTTTTGACGCTTTCAGAGGACAATGCGTCCCCGTCTTTCTGTTCAATGGAGGAATTAAAAAAATACTTGAGCTCAAAAATGCCCTGAGGCGTATGCACATACTTATTACTGGTCACCCTGCTGATCGTTGACTCATGCATCTCGATGTCTTCGGCAACATCCCGCAGTACCAATGGTCTTAAATGCGCAACACCCCGTTCAAAAAAATCCTTCTGAAACTTGACCAGGCTCTCGACAACCCGGTAAATCGTCCGCTGCCGCTGCTGAATGCTTTTGATCATCCAGGTTGCGGAACGGAGTTTATCCTGGATATATTCCTTGGTTGAAGTGGACGCGTTGGATTCTTTCTTAAGAATATCCCTGTAATAGGAGCTGAGTTTCAACCTCGGCAGCCCTTCGTCGTTCAACAAAATGACGTATTCGTCACCGATCTTATGAACATAAACATCCGGCGTAATATATTGTGGCTCATCATCTGAATACTGACTGCCCGGAAAAGGATCAAGGTTGGTTACGATCCTTATCGCGGCAAGCACATCATCCTGGGAATGCTTGGTGGCCTTGATGATCGCCGCATAGTTCTTGGTCTCGAGGCTGCTCAAGTGGTCCCGGACGATTCTTGCGGCAAGTGAATCTTCAAGCCCCAGTCTTTTCAACTGCAGCAGGAGTGATTCATTAACCGTTCTTGCGGCAACACCTGCTGGATCAAGCTCCTGAACCTCTTTGATAATCCGAATTGCGGTAGCCTCGTCACATCCTGTCTTTCCGGTGATATCATCAAGGTCCGCTTCAAGAAAACCGTTTTTGTTAAGATTTCCTATGATAAAGACGCCAATCTCTTTTTCGTCGTCAGTGAGGTCTGCAAAATTGATTTGCCATTGAAGATGGCTTTGCAGGTTTGGTTTCTGGGTAAGAATATCAAGGCGTGACGGCAGGTCGGAACTTTCGGCGGGTCGGTAGGGCAGATTATGCTCATATTCATTGGCATAGTCCTGCCAATTGATCTCGGATAACGAGGAATTACCGTCCATATTTACTTCAAAGGTTTTTTCGCTGACCGGGGCGGGAACCTCTTCGCCGGTAATGTAATCTTCGCCGGAATCGCCTTCGGCATCGGAGGACGATAAGCCGTCTTCTTCAAGCAGTGGATTCTGCTCGATTTCCTGCTGGATGGTTGTTACCAGTTCAAGCCTGGATAACTGGAGCAACTTGATCGCCTGCTGCAGCTGTGGTGTCATCACCAGTTGCTGCGTCAGTTTCATCTGTTGCCGAAGTTCCAGAGCCATAAATTTCAGTTCCCTCTTGTAAGGATATAATTTTTGAGAAAGCGCATAATAATTTTTAATTCCCGTTCAATACTTCTACTATAGCACATCAAATAATTTTTAGTACATCCTGTTTAGAGCCTTTACGGGAAATACTCACTTACAGTGTGAATGGTGCGAGAAGATCAACTGCCCCCTTCCGTGGTTTCGAATCTAAAGGGCTTATCCCCCCTCAAGGATGGACTGGAAACAGCACTGTTTCCTCGGGCCAGGATGATTACATACTGAAATTCTCACCCAGATACATTTTTCTGGCAATATCACTGTTTACTATCTCCTCGGCCGCGCCACTGGTGAGGATCTTGCCGTGATTGACTATATAGGCGTAATCACAGACCATAAGTGTTTCGCGCACATTATGATCGGAAATAAGCACGCCAAGCCCTTTTTCCTTTAATTCGTAAATAATCTGTTGCAGATCGGCTACCGACAGCGGATCAATTCCGGCAAAAGGCTCATCAAGCAATATAAAGCGCGGGTTTGTCGCCAGAGCACGCATTATCTCCACCCTTCTTCGTTCACCGCCGGACAGGGAATGGCCCAGATTTTTTGCCAGATACTCAATCTTCAGTTCTTCCATCAACCGCTGAATTCTCTCCTTGATTTCTTTCTTGGCCAGTCCGAGAGGCTCCAACACGATACGGACATTTTCTTCGACGGTGAGTTTTTTAAAAACCGACGGTTCCTGCGCCAGATAAGAAATCCCCAGAAGGGCACGTTTGTGTATAGGCAGAGAGGTAATATTCTTCCCGTCCAGGAGAACGGTTCCGGAATCAGGTTTAATGAAACCGGCGATTGAATAAAAAGAGGTGGTCTTTCCGGCGCCGTTAGGACCCAGCAGGCCCACAACCGACCCGGTCTCAACCTTGAGACTCACACCGTCGACCACACGGCGCTGCTTGTATTGTTTGACTATTTCACAGGTTTCGAGGACAGACACATTCATACCATTTATTAATTTAGCGTACGAACCTCACGGAATGAGGGCTTCACCGGTCTCCCCCAGGATTACAGCAAATGACTGCATATATCTCATTCACATATGTACAATTTATTTACAGTAAAACACACAGGAATTGTAAGAAAACATACAAGATGACGAGGGAATTTCGGTAGCCTGGAGGGAATTCAACGCTTGGCATACTATGCATGTCATGGTGATTTATCATTCGTTTCACCCTGATTGTCCGCATCAGGATAGAAAAAGGCCTTCACTCTTGATCCGTTTTCACCGCTCCGCTCAACAATACTCTTTCCTTCCTCAAGATACAGGGTGACGCTATCACCGGTAACCATGTTGTTATCCTGAAGCACTTTGGTGTTGCCGGTAAGATATACCTTCTTTTCCAAACCAAAGTATTCGACAACTTCTCCCGTGGCAACCCAGCCTTCCCTGATGATCTTCACATCTCCGGTAGCAATGAACTTTTTGATTTTCTGCAACCCCATGCCCGGTTCGCTGGACTTGGCACCATCTGTTGAATAATAAACCGTCATTTTACCGGCATGAATAATCAAGTCGCCCTGCTGAGCCTCAACATTGCCGGTAAACATAACGGCATCATTATCTTTAAGGGATTCCATCCTGTCTGCCTCAATATGAATCGGCTGCTGAGGGGCGCGGGCCGCCTCATCCTCAGCCAGGACACCTGTGGCGCTCAGGAGACAAACAAGCAGGAGGGCTATATATATAATCAGGAAGTTCTTTTTCAAAGTGTTCATCACCAGATACTCTTTCAGGTCACTCAACAGATGTTGTCATCGGATAATAAAGCCTCTTCGCGGATTTTACAACAAGGGTTTTTGGTCTCCCGAAACAGAGAGACATCCCGTATAGGCCTGAGAGCATTACTATGGAATTATTTGCCTGTAAACAATAAAGCAAATGCCGTTGATCCTCACCTATATAGTTGCTTTACATATTGAACATGTGACATTATGATGTTTTCCCATCATTGATGGCGTCGTAAAAAGTCCGATCTACTGCGTCTATGCGGAATGCGAAATGCTCAACATACCACATGTATGCCTCCGCTTTCGCAACACCACTACTCCTTGTATATCGAATTTTTTACTTAGCCATCTTAAAAGAAGGCACGTCAGACTTTTTAGAAGTATTTCATCATTGTAATTAAAAACGAGGTGAAACATATTTATGAATGAAAGCATTAAAAAGGCCAAGATTCTCATCGAATCTCTTCCTTATATTAAAAAATTCTTTAACAAGACCATCGTTATTAAATACGGCGGCCACGCAATGGTGGACGACGAGCTCAAGAAAAACTTCGCCCTCGACATCATCCTGATGAAATACATCGGCATTAATCCGGTGATCGTCCACGGCGGCGGCCCGCAGATCAACAGAGTTCTTGACCGGATGAACATCAAACCCAGTTATGTTCAGGGAATGCGGGTCACCGACGGTGAGACCATGGACGTTGTCGAGATGGTGCTGGTGGGCAAGGTCAACAAGGAAATTGTCAGTCTGATCAATTTTCACGGGGGATCGGCAGTTGGCCTGTCCGGCCGTGACGGCGACCTCATCAAAGCAAAAAAAATGACCATGCTCAAAAGCCAGGAAAAAGACGCGCCACCCGAGCTCATTGACCTTGGACGGGTTGGCGAAATCACCAATGTCAACCCCCTTGTCTTGAACAGCCTCGAAAAAAATGGCTTCATCCCGGTCATTGCTCCCGTGGGTGTCGGGGAAGACGGACAGGCCTTTAATATAAATGCCGACCTTGTTGCCGGTGCGGTGGCCACGCACCTGAAAGCGGAAAAACTTATTCTGCTCACCGATGTCGCTGGAGTGCTTGACCAGGACGGCAAGCTCATCCCCACCCTTTCACACTCCGAGGCTGAAAAACTTATCACTTCCGGGGTCGTCGCCGGTGGCATGATCCCGAAAATCAACTGCTGCCGGAAGACAATCGCCCAGGGGGTCCCCAAAGCACATATAATCGACGGCCGAATCGAACATGCCATTCTGCTTGAAATTTTTACCAACGAAGGCATCGGCACGGAGATCGTGGAATGAGCACAAAAGACTGGATAAACCGGGGAAATTCAAAATTCATGAATACCTATCTTCGCTTTCCTGCGGTCATGGTTGAAGCTTCCGGTTGCAGGCTGAAAGATGCCGACGGCAATCAATATCTTGATTTTCTCTCAGGGATAGCCGTCTGCAGCCTCGGGCACTGCTTTCCGCCGGTGACCGATGCTATCTGCAGACAGGCGGCAAAACTCACGCACATCTCCAATCTGTTTCACACTATGCCGCAGATTGAACTTGCGGAATTGCTTGTTGAAAACTCCTTTGCCGACAGGATCTTTCTTGCCAACAGCGGTGCCGAGGCAAACGAAGCGGCAATCAAACTGGCCAGAAAATACAGCGGCGAAGGCCGTTATGAAATTATATCCCTTGAAGGGTCTTTCCACGGCCGCACCCTTGCAACGGTCGCGGCCACCGGCCAGAAAAAATTTCACAAGGGTTTCGAACCCATGCCCGAGGGCTTTGTGCACGCCCCCTTCGGCGACATCAACACCCTTGCATCGATGATATCACCTAAAACCTGCGCTATTCTCTGCGAACCCCTGCAGGGCGAAAGCGGTGTGCGGCCTCTGGACAAGGAGTACCTGAAAGCCATTCGCAAACTCTGTGATGACAACGATCTCCTGCTTATATTTGATGAAATACAGGTTGGCATGGGCCGCACCGGCAGCCTTTTTGCCTATGAGCAGTCCGGCGTTGAACCTGATATCATGACTCTCGCCAAAGCCCTGGCAAACGGCCTGCCCATTGGTGCCATGCTGGCAAAAGACAAAATTGCCGCCGCCTTTGAGCCGGGTTCCCATGCTTCCACTTTCGGCGGAAATCCGGTTGCCTGTGCTGCGGCGATTGCGGTGGTCAAGACCATGCTTGCCAAGGGTTTTCTTGAAGGGGTCGCCCAAAAAGGCGAATATCTTGCTGCAAAACTCAACGGCCTGGCAGCCAAATATCCGGGTCTGGCAGAAGGCGTGCGGGGAATTGGTCTTATTCAGGCGTTGGTCTTGACCGAAGAGACGATTCCCCATGGCGCATCCATGGTGACCCGGCTCTTTGAACAGGGAGTGCTGCTTAATTTTGCGGGGAATGCCGTACTGCGTTGTATCCCGCCGCTGATTATCGAATACTCCGACATTGATGAATTTATCGGCACACTTGACAAGGTCCTTGCCGAATTCGACAACAAAAGATAATCACTATAATTCTGCCTGAGTTCCGCGCCGCTTCCGGACAAATCACCCTTCACAGCAAACTCCGGATGTTTTAAAGTCTGGTTCTATCAACAAAAACGTTTGCAAAATATATATTTTTTTGTATTGATTCGTGTTTGGCTCAAAATCACGGTCAGCAAAAGCTTTTAACATTTTAGCCACAGCACAAAATCCAGAAACTGGCCGGTTAACAAAAGAGTACGAATTATGCCAACTCATTTATTATCACTGAAAAATTTCAGCGCGGACCAGCTCAGAGGATATATTAACCAGGCTTTACTCTTTAAAGAGGAAAGCCGTAATGGAATCAGGCACGATTTGCTGGCCGGGAAAACCATCGGAATGGTTTTTGAAAAACCCTCGACTCGCACCAGAGTCTCTTTTGAAGCGGCGATGTACGGCTTGGGAGGCAATGTCATTTACCTTTCCGGAAAAGATACGCAGCTTGCGAGAAACGAACCCTTAAAGGACATGGCAAGAGTAATGTCCAGATACGTCGACGGACTGGTGGTGCGGACCTATGGACAAAATGTTGTCGAGGAACTTGCCGACTACTCTTCCATCCCGGTGATAAATGCCCTGACTGATCGCCACCACCCTTGTCAGATCCTGAGCGATATCATGACGGTAATCGAGTTCAAGGGCGAGCCTCAACAACTTAAAATCGTCTGGATGGGCGATGGCAACAATATGGCGAATTCCTGGATCCAGGCGGCAAGCACAATGGGTTTTTCCCTGACCCTTTCCTGCCCGGAAGGTTTTGAGCCGAACCCGGAAATTCTCGCTGAGGCCAAAAAAACAGCCTCAATGCCGATCACCCTGGTGCGGGACCCCGTTGAGGCTGTTCAGGGTGCCGATGTGATTAACACCGACGTCTGGGCCAGCATGGGCCAGGAAGACGAACAGGAAAAACGCGTAAAATATTTTATGCCGTATCAGGTAAATCCCGCCCTTTTAAAGAACGCCAAGGCCGACGCCATAGTCTTGCACTGTCTTCCGGCGCATCGGGACGAAGAAATTGTTGACGAGGTCTTGGAAAGCAAACAATGCGTGGCCTTTGATCAGGCTGAAAACAAACTCCACATCCATAAAGCCATCCTGGCGAAACACCTGGGATGAATGAAAAGGGTAAAAAATAATGTCATCACACGTTAACAAAATAGTTCTCGCCTACTCAGGAGGTCTCGACACCTCAGTCATCCTCAGATGGCTCACGGAAGAATACCAGTGCCCGGTGATTGCCTATGCCGCAGATGTCGGGCAGGAGGAAGACTGGGACCAGGTGCGGCGCAAAGGGCTAGCCACCGGCGCCGAAAAAGTGATCATCGTTGATCTCAGGGAAACCTTTGTCAAGGATTACGTGTTTCCCGCCTTCCGCGCCAATGCCATTTATGAAGGGTCCTATCTCCTGGGCACCTCCCTGGCCAGACCGATAATTGCCAAGGAACAGGTCAGGATAGCCGAAGAAGAAGGCGCCGACGCGGTAAGCCATGGCGCCACCGGCAAGGGAAACGACCAGGTCCGTTTTGAACTGACCTATATGGCTCTCAACCCGAAACTTACAATTATTGCTCCCTGGCGGATATGGGATCTGAATTCACGAACCAAACTCATGGCATATGCCAAACAGCATTCCATTCCGGTGCCGGTGACCAAGGAAAAACCATACAGCTCGGATGAAAACCTCCTGCATATCAGCTTTGAAGGCGGCATCCTGGAAGACCCCTGGAAGGAACCGGAAGAGTCGATGTTCAAGCTCTCGGTCTCCCCTGAAAAGGCCCCGGACAAACCCACCTATATAGAGATGGAATTTCTAAACGGCGATCCTGTGGCAATTGACGGCGAAAGATTATCTCCGGCAACCCTGCTTGCAAAGCTCAACACCGTTGGCGGCCAGAATGGCATCGGCCGTCTGGATATGGTGGAAAACCGCTTTGTGGGCATGAAGTCGCGCGGTGTCTACGAAACTCCCGGCGGGACGATTCTCCGGGCCGCACACCGTGACCTTGAAACCATCACCCTGGATCGCGAAGTCATGAAAATCAGGGATAACCTTGTGCCCCAATATGCGACGCTTGTCTATAACGGTTTCTGGTTTTCGCCGGAGATGAAACTTCTGCAGGGGACGATGGATGCCGCCCAGGAAAGGGTAAACGGCATTGTTCGTCTCAAGTTGTATAAAGGGAATTGTATTCCGGTTGGCAGAAAATCCGACCAGTCTCTGTACCAGGAAAGCTTTGCCACCTTTGAGGAAGATGAGGTGTATTCCCAGGCCGATGCCGGGGGCTTCATCCGCTTAAACGCCCTGCGGTTGAAAATCCAGGCATTAACCGCTAATAAAAAATGACAGGGATTATTCCTTAAATGACCGATTCTTCTGATTCAAAAAAACTCTGGGGCGGCAGGTTTGCGGAAAAAACCGCAGCATCGGTTGAGGCCTTCACGGCATCCATTCATTTTGACGCACGGCTGTATCGCCACGATATAGCAGGCAGCTCAGCCCACGCGAAAATGCTTGCAAAACAGCAGCTGATTTCCGCTGAAGAATGCCAACAGATCCTCGCCGGTCTTTCGGAAATCGAAAAAGAAATCGACGCTGGAACCTTTGAGTTCAAGCCGGAGCTTGAAGATATTCACATGAATATTGAAAAAGCCCTTGCTGATAAAATAGGCCAGGCGGGTGAAAAGCTCCACACCGCAAGGAGCCGAAACGATCAGGTATGCCTTGACATCAGGCTCTATCTTCGCGAGGAAAGCGGCAAGATTATCGAATTATTGCATCGCTTGCGCAAAACCTTTGTTGATATGGCCGAAGAGCAACTGGGGGTCATGCTTCCCGGCTATACGCATCTGCAACGCGCCCAGCCAGTTCTGCTCTCCCATCATTTACTGGCATATTTTGAAATGTTCGGGCGGGATACGGCGCGTATCGAGGATTGCCTGAAGCGCATCAATGTCATGCCCCTGGGGGCAGCAGCCCTTGCCGGCACAGGGCTCCCCATAGACCGTGAGTTTGTTGCAAAAGAGCTCGACTTTCCAGAAATAACCGCTAACAGCATGGATACGGTTGGCGACCGGGATTTTGCCGTGGAGTTTCTTGCCGCCGCCACCCTGATCCAGATTCATCTCAGCCGGTTGGCAGAAGAGCTCGTCCTCTGGTCGTCGGAAGAATTTTCCTTTATCAGCCTTGCGGACGGTTATTGTACCGGCAGCAGCATCATGCCGCAGAAAAAAAACCCTGACATCCCGGAGCTGATCCGCGGTAAAAGCGGCAGGGTCATCGGCAACCTGATCGCATTGATAACCATATTAAAAGGGCTGCCGCTCACCTATAACCGCGATCTGCAGGAAGATAAAGAGCCGATCTTTGACACCGTTGACACCATCAAGCAATGCCTGGCAATAACCTCGGAGATGCTCAGCCACAGTGCATTCAACAAGGACAGGATGCTTGCCGCAACCGATGCCGGGTTCATCACCGCAACCGACCTTGCCGACTACCTGGTTATTAAAGGTATTCCGTTCCGTTCCGCGCACTCCATAGTCGGCCGGACCGTTGCCTACTGCATCAAGGAAGGAAAAAATCTTAGCGAACTGGCCATTGACCAGCTGCGGTCTTTTTCAGCTGCTATCGAGGATGATGTCTTTTCCGTCCTTTCCGTTGAAGGTTCGGTGAACAGCAGGACATCCGCCGGCGGCACCGCACTCACGGCCGTTCAAAAAGCCATTGAAAAAGCCAGGGCAACGCTTGCCTGAACCAGGAATTGACAAGCATGAAGCATGGTTTTTACCGCCGTATATTTCCGTTTCTTCTTCTTTTGCTGGTTCTTCCGGCATGTGGAAGAAAAACCTTGCCGGTGCCGCCGCAGTCAGTGCTTCCTGTTCCGGTCAACGACTTACGGTACCAGCTTGATGAAAAGGGCGTCACCCTGTTCTGGTCCAGGCCGACTTCTTCTGAAACCGGAGGAAAGCTTGCAGCAGTGGACCATTATGAAATATTGAAAGCGGCAGTGCGCGACGAAGATCATTGCCCCGGTTGTCCGGTAGTGTATGAAAAGTTTGCAAGAGTTGAAAGTGAACTTGATGGGCGCGGCAACCAGAAAAAATCCGCCCAATTCTTCGATTCCGGGCTCCAGCCCGGCCATCGCTATCATTATAAAGTACGAACCAGTTCCGGCTGGCGGCTGGAAAGCCGGGATTCCAACATTATTTCCTTTGTCTGGACCACTCCTGCAGGCGCCCCGGAAAACCTGCTTGTCACTGCCGGAGACAGCCATCTGCTTTTGTCCTGGTCGCCACCGGCAAAAGCTTTGGACGGCACCGAGATTAACAGCCCTTTATCCTATGCAGTTTATCGCGGCAATAATGAAGAGAATTTCAAATTTCTCGGCAGCACCGAATCGACAACGTATACAGATGCTTCGGTGGAAAACAGTAGAAAATATTTTTACCGGATCAGGGCGCAATCCACCGCCAACGACACAAAGGCTGCCGGTGCTGCCAGCGCGATTGCCTGGGGTGTCCCCAAAGACCAAACCCCTCCGGCACCGCCACTTGCAATCACCGTGGTTAAATGGGAAAATAGTAACCGAATTTTCTGGGAGGCGGTTACCGATAAAGACCTTGCCGGATATAGAATATACCGACGCGATGCCTCGTCTCCGGTGCCTAAATTAATTGGCAATATTCCGTCAAACGCTATAATGTTTACGGATAACACGCTTCCGAAAGGGCCGGCAAAATTGTATTATTCCGTTACGGCTTTTGACCGGGCCAGCCCTGCAAACGAAAGTGTATTTTCAAATGAAGCGGAAATTATTCTGCACGAGTGATAGCACCCCAAAGCGGTACGATGGAATTGTTACAAGCCCATCTTGCTTAATTATTAATTTTCACCTATAAAAATTCTGAAATCCATGCATCATTTTACTTACAAAAACAACACCCTTTCTTGCGAGAATGTTTCAATCCCGGAAATTGCCAGAAAAGTCGGCACGCCCTTTTATCTTTACAGCACGGAAACCCTTACCCGTCATTTCCAGGCGTTTGATACTGCCTTTAAAGGCATCCCGCACATCACCTGCTTTGCGACAAAGGCCTGCTCAAATATCGCAATCCTCCGCCTTTTTTCCGGATTGGGCGGCGGGGCAGATATTGTTTCAGGCGGTGAACTGTTCCGGGCGCTTACCGCAGGAATCGATCCACAACGAATAGTTTACTCCGGTGTCGGGAAAACCGATGACGAATTGCGCTATGCCCTGGAATCAGGAATCCTGCTCTTTAATCTCGAGTCCGAGCAGGAACTTGACAGGCTTCAGGATATTGCCGCAGGCCTTGGCAGAAAAGCCCCCGTGGCTTTCCGGGTGAACCCGGACGTTGATCCGAAAACCCATGCCTATATTTCCACCGGCCTGGCAAAAAACAAATTCGGCATCCCCATTGACGATGCAGTAAATGTCTACAGCCGTGCAAACAGTTTGCCGAATATCGAAGTGATCGGCGTCAGCTGCCATATCGGCTCCCAACTCACAGACATCTCGCCGGTTATCGAGTCCCTGCATAAGCTGAAAATCTTCATTACAAAGCTGCAGACCCAAGGCATCGAAATTTCATATCTCGACCTTGGCGGCGGCCTTGGTATAACCTATGACAGTGAGGCTCCACCGCATCCAATTGAGTACGCCTCGGCAATCAAAGCGGAAATGCAGGATCTCAATTGCACCCTGATCCTCGAACCGGGCCGGGTCATTGTCGGTAACGCCGCTATTCTGGTTACCAAGGTGTTGTACACGAAACGCGGCAAGAAAAATTTTGTGATTGTTGATGCCGGGATGAATGATCTTGCAAGGCCAAGCCTTTATAACGCCTTTCACGGGATCCAGCCGGTGATCAAAACCGAAGGCGGCAGCGAAACAGCCGACCTGGTCGGACCGATCTGTGAGTCCGGCGATTTTCTGGCACGAGGCGTAGAAATCCCGATATTTGAAAGGGATGACCTTATCGCGGTGATGAGTGCAGGCGCCTACGGCTTTACCATGTCATCAAATTATAATTCACGGCCACGGGTCCCGGAGATTCTTGTCCATGGCGATACCTTTCATACGATCCGCAAACGGGAAGCCAGGGAATCACTGATCATGGGCGAAGCAATTCCGGATTTTTTGAAATAACCGTTACAAGTAAAAAAATGAATATCAAATTCCCCATAGCATTTATGAAAATGAGCGGCACCGGCAATGATTTCATCATCATTGACCACCGCAAGAAATTTATACCCCTGGAATTTCGTGCCGCTTTTGCAAAGGCCGTCTGCCAGAGGAAATTCTCGGTGGGCGCCGACGGACTGATCCTCATCCAGAACTCCGATCAGGCTGATTTTTCATGGGATTTCTATAATGCCGACGGCAGTTCCGCGGAAATGTGCGGCAACGGCGCCCGATGTGCGGCTCGTTTTGCCTACATGAAGAAAATCGCCCCGGCAGCCATGCGCTTTGAAACTATTGCCGGAATTATTGAAGCCGAGGTTGTCGACCATTCCGTGAAATTAAAAATGACCCAACCGGAAGGCCTTGCACTGGACCTGAAAATTGATTTTGGCGCAAATGATCAAACAATCCATTTCATCAATACCGGTGTGCCCCATGCGATATTTTTTGTAAAAGACAACCGTGAGACTCCCATCGTCAACTGGGGAAGCGCCATCCGTTTTCATGAAAAATTTCAACCGGCCGGCACCAACGCAAATTTTGTTGAAGTCATTGACCGCAAAACCCTTTCGGTGCGCACCTATGAACGCGGCGTGGAAAATGAAACCATGGCCTGCGGCACCGGCGCAGTTGGCGCAGCATTGATTGCCGCGATTTTAAGGCAGGTTGATCCCCCGGTGACGGTGATTACTTCCGGAGGAGAGAAACTGATTATCCATTTTTCTTTTGAAAACACTGCACCGCCCGTTATTACCGATGTGTATCTGGAAGGCCCGGCAAGTCTTATCTATGAAGGTCAGCTTGAACCTGAAGCGTTGCGGACGCTTCAACCCAAACCCGGCAGTTGATAATCTCCCGGAAAATGTTTACCCTTTTTTATATTTTTGTTGAATTTTTTCTTCAGTAAATGCTAGACATCTATTTTTTATATATGTGAAAAGTAATGAGTAAATAGTGACGGGTTTTCTTCTTTGCCGCTTTTTGCTATTTGCAATCGGTACCCACACTGTGGGGAATAAATGCCCTTTCGCTAAAAATGGGATTAATATCGAGCAAATCAATCTCTACAAGTTGATTCAATAACCATCCTGCAGGAGGACAAATATGAACAAATTTCAAGGAGCCTTTGTTGCAATAGTCACGCCGTTTATCAACGGCAAAATTGACGAGGCCGGACTTAAGAACCTCATTGAGTTCCAGTTGGAAAACGGCACTCACGGCATCGTACCCTGTGGGACCACCGGCGAATCCGCCACAATGAGCCATGAAGAACATCATCTGGTTGTGGAAACAACCATAAAGGTGGTCAACGGCCGGGTACCGGTTTTGGCGGGAACCGGTTCCAACAGTACATCGGAATCGATCGAGCTGACAAAACACGCCAAGGCTGCAGGCGCCGACGGCGCCCTGATGATCACCCCGTATTACAACAAACCTTCCCAGGAAGGGCTTTACCAGCATTTCAAGGCGATTGCCGAGGCAGTGGACATCCCGATAATCATGTATAACGTTCCAAGCCGGACCAGCATCAATATGCTTCCTGAAACCGTTGCCCGCTGCGCCCAGATCAACACTATCGTCGGCATCAAGGAAGCAACCGGCAACCTCATGCAGATCAGTGAAGTGATCCGCTTATGCCCCAAGGATTTTGCGATTCTTTCCGGGGACGACTTCACCTCCATGGCCACAGTTGCCGTTGGCGGAAAAGGGGTTATTTCGGTCACTTCGAATGTCGCCCCCAGAGACATGGCCCTGATGATGGATGCGGCGCTGAAAGATGACATGGCTGCGGCCAGGGAATTACACTACAAACTCTTCCCGCTGATGCAGGCAATGTTTCTTGACACCAACCCGGTTCCGGCAAAAACCGCCCTCCACATGATGGGAAAAATCACCTCGCCGCTGCCACGATTGCCGCTGTATAAAATGAATGATGCCACCGTTGAAAAACTGAAAAAGGTGGTTTCCGAGTACGGACTTATTTGAAATATGAATCCGTGAGGAGTCAGGTGTAAGGAGGGAGGAGAACTCCATGAAATTCTTTAAGATTGTGCCCCTCACCCCTCTCTCCTCACTCAAGGTACAAATACTATCATTGAGCTATTCCGGAATAGTGACTTGTAGTTACGAATCCAGATAAAAATATAAAAATACATACAGGTACATATTCATGACAAAGGTATTAGTGGCAGGCGCTGCCGGAAAAATGGGAAAACGTGTTGGCTTCATGGTCAACGAGCACAAGGATCTCAAGCTTGTCGGCGGCTTTGAAACACCGGGACATCCGGATATCGGCAAGGATATCGGCGAAGTCGGCGGCTACGGCACAGCCGGGGCCTTGATTGCCGACAGCCTCGAAAGCGTCATCGACCAGGCGGATGTGATAATCGATTTCACCTTCCATGAGGCAACCATGCGATTTGCAGAAATCGCCGCCAGACACAAGACAGCAATGGTGATCGGCACCACCGGATTAAGCCAGGACAATCTTGCAAATCTCACGTCCCTGAGCCGCAATTTTCCCTGTGTTCAGTCGCCAAATATGGCGGTGGGGGTGAATGTCCTTTTCAAAATCGCTAAAAAAGTCGCCTCCATCCTTGGTGACGATTATGATATTGAAATCGTTGAAGCCCATCACCGCTTGAAAAAAGACGCGCCCAGCGGCACGGCACTCAAACTCGGCGAAATGGTTGCAGCGGGGGTAAATCGCAACCTTGCTGAGGTCGGAGTCTACGAAAGGCACGGCATGATCGGCGCCCGCACCGACAAAGAAATCGGCATCCAGACCATCAGAGCCGGAGACATTGTCGGTGAGCATACGGTGTATTTTGCCGGAGCCGGCGAAAGGCTTGAAATAACCCATCGGGCCCACACCAGAGACAATTTCGCCAAAGGTGCCGCCCTTGCCGCAGCTTGGGTCGGCAATAAACCCAACGGCATGTACACGATGTTTGATGTCTTAGGCCTCCAGGATCTTTAAGCTATCAGCTCGTTAGCTCAATTGAATAAGGATACAGCCCAGTCCAGAAACCTCTGCAACATTGCCGGAATGTTTATGGACTCATAAAATCATGCAGATTGTCCGCTGCAAAACCCGAGACGGCAGCAGTTACGGGATTATTGAAAACCAGAGGATCAATCTCCTTGATGGCCCGCCCTTTGGCGACTACAGCATCATCGACTCCATCCCCCTTGCAGAAGCGCAACTCCTGCATCCCTGCGAGCCGTCGAAAATTATTGCAATTGGCATCAATTATGCCCCCCACGCAAAAGAGATAGATTTTCAAATCCCGGACGAGCCGCTGATTTTTCTCAAACCTCCATCTGCGGCCATTGGCACAGGCTGCACGATCATGCTCCCAGAAATGAGCAAAAGAGTGGATTATGAGGGAGAACTGGCGGTGGTTATCGGCAGGACAATAAAAAATATTCCTGAAAAAGAGGCGCTGGATGCCGTTCTCGGCTATACCTGTTTTAACGACGTGACCGCCCGAGATTTACAGAAAAAAGATATCCAGTTCACCCGCTCAAAAAGTTTTGATACCTTTGCTGCTTTCGGCCCGTGGATCGAAACGGAGCTTGACCCGGAAAACCTTGCCATCCAGACACATTTAAACAGCGAATTACGGCAATCATCAAATACTTCCCAGATGATCCGGCCAGTTCCGGAATTGATCAGCTTTATTTCACGGATAATGACACTTTATCCCGGCGATATTATTGCAACCGGCACACCTGAAGGGATTGGCCCGCTTGCCAGCGGCGATACCGTGACCGTGACCATCGAAGGAATCGGCACATTGATCAACAAGGTAGACGCCTGATGGCTAAAGCCTATCTTGGTTTCGGTTCAAATCTTGGCACCGGGAAAGACAACATCCTGGCTGCCTGGAAAAAACTGGGTGAGATCCCCGGCATCCGCCCGCATATTCTCTCAAGCCCTTACCGTACCGAACCTGTAGGCATGGATTCCGACAATATTTTCACTAATGCCGCAGGACTTATTGACACGGATCTTGCCTGTGACCTGCTTCTTGAAAGACTGCTGGCAGTGGAAACCTCCATGGGAAGAGACAGGACAAAAGGCCGGGACCGGATAATTGACCTTGACCTCCTGTTATATGATGATATTATCCTCACCCAAAAAGGACTGACGATTCCCCACCCGGAACTGCAGCACCGTTTTTTTGTTCTGGCGCCGCTTGCGGAAATCGCCCATGACTATTATCATCCGGTGCTGCATCGAACAATTGAAGAATTATTAAACGATATCAGCCCTTCTCAGCGGGCTGGTGACAAATCCAGCTGGTAAATCGAGGAACTCGACTTGAGTCCATTCAGACTTATCTTTCTATCAATTTTGTTGTATATTCTCTATCGTCTGATTTTCGGTCCCGGGAAACAACAGAAAAAACCGAATATTGCAAAAGGAGAACAGCCGGATTCTTTCCCGGCCCAGGATGTCCTGGTAGAGGATCCCGTCTGCCATACTTATATTCCCATGGGGCAGGCGATCCATTTACAAAACGGCAAAGAAACAATCCATTTTTGCAGCGAACAATGCCGCGAAAGCTTTCTAAAGAAAAAAGGAGACTAACAATGAAGTTCTTTATCGACACCGCAAATATTGATGAAATCAGACAGGCTGCAGACATGGGAATGGTTGACGGAGTTACGACCAACCCATCTCTCATCGCCCGAGAAAAAAAGCCCTTTGAAGAAATCTTAAAAGAAATCTGCAACACCGTTGACGGGCCGATCAGCGCCGAGGTCGTCAGTCTGGATGCTGACGGGATGGTCAAGGAAGGAAAAAAACTTGCCGCCATTCACCCCAACATCGTCATTAAAGTACCGATGATCATCGAAGGACTTAAGGCGGTTAAACGATTCAGCCAGGAAGGCATCAAAACCAATGTCACCTTGATATTCTCGGCAAATCAGGCGCTGATGGCTGCCAAGGCCGGTGCAACTTTTGTAAGTCCTTTTGTGGGCCGGCTTGACGATATTTCGCAGGATGGCATGGAACTGGTCAGCGACATCATGACCATTTATGATAATTACGGCTATCAAGCTGAAGTTATCGTTGCAAGTGTCCGCAGTCCCATGCACGTTCTCCAGGCCGGGCTTATCGGCGCAGACATTGCCACGATTCCATTTAAGGTGATTGCCCAGTTAGCCAAGCATCCGCTCACCGATATCGGCATTGAACAATTTCTTGCAGACTGGGAAAAACGGGCAAAATCATAAAGTAATCATTGACTCGCAGTCTCATTTTATTGAAACCTAACTTGAACAAATCTTGCTCAAGTTAGGTTATTTTTTTTGAGAGAACACATAACCTGTTCTCATCTGTTGGGACATAGTATATAATACCGGCATGGCTGCTTTCCTTCGCAACATTATCTGCACTGTGCTGTTCCTTGGAATGATCTCTCTTCCCATGGGGGCTCAGGCAACTATATATGCCTTTATTGATGAGGATGGCGGCATCCATCTCACCAATGTGCCGATTGATCCCAGGTACCAGCCCGGACTGCAGTCTCTTGCGCAGTTCAAAGCAGACCGTTATGAATATCTGTACGAATCATATATCCGTGGCGCAGCAAGAATGTATGAGGTTGATCCGCTGCTGATCAAAGCGGTGATCAAAGCGGAGTCGAATTTCAATCGGCTGGCCATTTCAAAGAAAGGCGCCAAAGGACTGATGCAGCTTATGCCGGATACCGCTAAAGACATGAACGTCGCTAATGTCTTTGACCCTGAGTCCAATATCCTCGGCGGCACTCAATATCTCCGGAAAATGCTTACCCTTTTCCAGGGCAATATCACCCTTGCCCTGGCTGCTTATAATGCCGGGCCCGAACGGGTCAAAGAACACGGCAGGGTCCCGAGTTTTCCGGAAACAAAACAATACATTCAAACCGTTTTACACAATTATCAATACTTTCAGGAAAATACCTCTCCACATAAAAAATGGGTAAAGGTTCAATACGACTGATGCACGCTCAAAAAAAAATTCTGACCCTGCCCAATCTTCTCACCGGTTTTCGGTTTGCCGTGGTCCCTGTGCTGATGTTTTGCTTTCAACCCGAAGCGGGTATCGCCACAAGCCTTTTCGCCTTTTTTCTGTTTCTTTCCGCGGCCCTCACAGATCTTGCTGACGGATATTTTGCCCGGAAGCAGAAAAGTGAAACGGTTCTCGGAAAACTCATGGATCCCGTGGCGGATAAGGTGCTTGTGGCTTCGGCGCTCATCATGCTGATCCCCATGGACAGAATACCGGCGTGGGCAAGCTTTATTATTATTTCAAGAGAACTGGTGATCACCGGTCTCAGAGGGGTTGCCGCCTCTTCTGGTATCGTAATTTCAGCAAGCAGGCTTGGAAAAATCAAAAGCGTCAGCCAATACACTGCGCTGTGCATACTTATTTTCCCTCTGGGTTTCCTGCCCCTGCCCTTTCTTCATGATTTGGGCCTGATTGTGCTTTACATTTCCGTTGCGCTTACCATCTGGTCCGGAATCGAATATTTCATGAAATTCCAGAAGGTGTTTCTGGATCCATCTAAATCGTAATATTCATCTTCAAAAAACCTAATTCATCAGAAATTAAAAGCTAAGTCCTATTGACAAGAACTCCGTTAGACGATATCCAAAACCTGTTCATCTGCTGCAAACACGAATTTCCACTTAAATCTGAGTAAATAAATTGAAACAACTTGGGAGACCAAAAAAGAATGGCGCGTATTAACGACAACTATCTCAAACTTAAAGCCGGGTATCTCTTCCCGGAGATTTCCAGGAGGGTCAAGGCCTTTAACCAGGCCAACCCGGACGCAAAACTTTTGCGGCTGGGCATCGGCGATGTCACCCGGCCCTTGCCTGATACTATTCTGAAAGCATTTCATGATGGAGTGGATGACCTTTCCAGGGCTGAAACCTTTCACGGTTACGGCCCTGAACAGGGCTATGAATGGCTGATCAATCGGATTATTGAAAAATCTTTCACTCCCTTAGGTGTTTCCTTAAAAACCAACGAAGTCTTTATTTCCGACGGTTCCAAATGTGACACCGCAAATATTCTTGATATTTTCGACCTGTCGAACAAGGTGGCAATCTGTGATCCGGTGTACCCGGTTTACAACGACACCAATGTTATGATCGGCCGGACCGGAGAAGCTGACAAGAAAGGGTATTACCAGGGAATCATCTATATGCCCTGTACGGAAGAAAACGACTTTACTCCCGCATTTCCAAAAGAAAAAGTCGATCTGATCTATCTTTGCTACCCAAACAACCCAACCGGCACCGTAGCCACCAAAGAGCAACTGAAAGGCTGGGTGGACTATGCTTTAAAAAATGAAGCAATCATCCTTTTTGATGCAGCCTATGAGGCCTATATCACTGAACCGCATATCCCGCACTCGATCTATGAAATTGCCGGGGCAAAACAATGCGCCATCGAATTTCGTTCCTTTTCAAAAACCGCCGGATTTACCGGGGTCCGCTGCGGCCTCACCATTGTCCCTGAGGAACTCATGGCCACAACCGCCCATGGAGAAAAAATCGCCTTAAATCCTTTATGGAACCGTCGACAGTGCACCAAGTTCAACGGTGTTTCCTATCCTGTACAGAAAGCGGCAGCAGCGGTCTATTCTGATGAAGGGTGGTTACAGGTTAAAGAGGTCATTGCCTATTATCTTGAGAACGCCAGAATTATCCGCGAAGGTCTTGAAAGCGCCGGCATCACCTGCTACGGGGGTGTCAACGCGCCCTATATCTGGCTGAGAACTCCGAACGGCATCCCCAGTTGGGATTTTTTTGACCGACTGATCAATGAATGCCATGTGGTGGGAACTCCCGGCAGCGGCTTTGGACCCAGCGGCGAAGGTTACTTTCGTCTCTCCGCTTTCGGCTCAAAGGAAAACGTCGAGGAAGCGACCAGAAGAATCCAGGAAAAATGGGGATCGAAATAAACCTTTCTTTATCCTTGACAAGTGCCGACCAAGGCCCATATATTGTTGGCTCATCATCATTGCCGGAGTGGTGAAACTGGTAGACGCACGGGACTCAAAATCCCGCGGGGGCAACTCCATGTCGGTTCGATTCCGACCTCCGGCACCACTTAAAAAATAACGCCGGCACTTGAATTTAAGTCGCCGGCTTTTTTTTGCGCTCCGCAGGTATTTTTTTCTATCTAATTCTTTTTATGGTGCTCTTTTGAAAGTCAAAATTCTTATTGATAGCTACAGATGTAACAGTTGCGGCAGTTGCGCCGAACTTTCCCCAGAATTCTTTTTCATGGACGAGGTCAGCGAAAAGGCGGAAACAAGAAATGAAACGGTGGATTCAACCTATGCTCTGGAAAGCACCGTGGCTTTTTGCCCTACATCGTGCATTGAACTGATCGCCCTGGAATAGCCGGGGCAAGTCTCAACCCCAAGGCCAACGGAAGCTCAATGAAATACGATATCGTCATAACAAACGCCAAAATTATGACCATGGCTTCCGGACAGCCATCTATTATTGAAGACGGCTTTATAGCTGTCAAAGACGGTGAAATTTTTAAAATTGGTCCAATGCCCGGGAATCAAAGTACCCTTGATGCCCAGCGAATAATTGACGGCAGCAGATCCCTTGTCATGCCGGGACTTATCAATGCCCATAACCATGCACCGATGTCGTTGTTTCGCGGCCTTGCTGATGACCTGCCGCTGATGATCTGGTTGCAGGATCATATCTTTCCTGCTGAAGCGCGCCATGTTACTTCGGAAATGGCCTATTGGTGCGCAAAGCTTGCCGCAGCAGAGATGATCCTCTCAGGAACGACCACGGTTGCAGACGGCTATTTTTTCGAAGAAAAAGTTGCCGAAGCTTTTCAGGAGGCTGGCTTGCGGGCCATTGTCGCCCAGGGAGTTATCGATTTTCCTGCCCCGGGGGTTCCTGATCCTGCAAAGAATATTGCACATGCTGAAGCATTTATTGCTGATCTCCAAGGGAAAAACCCTCTGATAACTCCTGCCATCTTCTGTCACTCACCTTACACCTGCAGCGCCGCAACCCTGGTTTCGGCAAAAAAAATGGCGCGCCAACAAAACGTACCCTTTTTCATCCATGTCGCAGAAACCCTGTTTGAAACAAATCAGGCCCTTGAAAAGTTTGGAAAAACCCCTGTGGCATATCTTAATGATCTGGATATTCTTGACAAGGATACTTTCTGCGTGCATTGCGTGCATCTGGCTCCCGAGGATTTAAACATTCTCAAAGAAACCAATGCCAGGGTAATCACCTGCCCGGAAAGCAACATGAAGCTTGCTTCGGGTATCGCCCCTGTCCCCGAGATGATTGAAAAGAGAATTCCCGTGCTTCTGGGCACAGACGGCTGTTCCAGCAACAACAACCTGGATATGTTTCAGGAAATGGATAGCTGCGCCAAGCTTCACAAAGTAAATTGTCAGGACCCCACCGTCCTTCCCGCCCGCAGCATTCTGGAGATGGCCACCTGTTTGGCAGCTGAGGCCTTTGGGTTGGGTGACACCATCGGCAGCCTTGAGCAGGGCAAACGCGCTGACATGATTATTATAGATTTGGACCAACCGCATCTCACACCGTTTTATAATGCCGACAATCTGGTGTATGCCGCAAGCGGCAGCGATGTGACGATGGTGATCATTGATGGACAGATAATTATGCAGGATCGAAAGATACTGTCTTTCGATGTTCAGGACGCAATCTCCAAGGTTAACAACCTCAGCAAGGCCTTAGGATAGATACCAGGCTTACAGTGCCCATTTCACTGCCATATACCCCAGAACCAACAGAACAAGAAAAAGAATTGTCAGAATATTGAAATACTTTTCAATAAAGGTACGAACTCTGGCGCCGTAGCGATAGATGAATGCTGCAACCAGGAAAAAACGAGCACCACGGGCAAAGAATGAGACGATCATGAATGTCGGAAAATCAATCCTGAATGCCCCGGCAGTAATTGTAAAAAGTTTATAAGGTAACGGCGTAAAACCTGCTGCACCAACAGCCCAGGCATCATACTCCTTATACAAGTCCTGCACAACGGCATATTTTTCATGCAACCCATACCATTCGAGTATCCGGTTGCCGATCAATTCCATGAAGCTCATTCCCAGCCAGTAGCCGATGGCACCGCCGATTACCGACCCTGCCGTACAGATCGCTGCATAACGAAAGGATTTCGCAGGGATGGCAATGCACAGGGCCATAAGGAAAATATCCGGGGGCAGTGGGAAAAACGAGGACTCCGCAACGGCAAGGATGAACATCACCCAAACGCCATAGGGAGTCTGGATCCATTCCATGCAACGGTCATAAATCCGCCTGACCACACCCGGGGAAACCGGTTCCAATATCCCGCTCATGACTGCCACCCGTGATTACCGATAAGGCTTACGAATCGAACATTCTCAATGGTATCGGTGGTGATGTTTCCATCCTTCTTGGTAATAACAACCAGTTGCTGACTGGTACGATCACCCACCGGGATAATCATTTTTCCTGGATCTGCCAGCTGTTCAACAAGGGGTTCCGGTATTGACGGGCCTGCGGCGGTTACCATAATGGCATCGTAGGGAGCGTTTTCCGGCCACCCCAGAGTGCCGTCATCCACCTTACAGACGATATTAAAATAATGCAGGGAATCAAACAGCCTCCGAGCCCTGATCAATAAAGGCTTGATCCTTTCCACCGTATACACTTTTCCGCAGATATCCGACAAAATAGCGGTCTGAAAGCCACAGCCAGTGCCTATCTCAAGCACTGTCTCATGGCCTTTGAGTTGCAGGGCCTGGGTCATCAGGGCAACAATATATGGCTGTGAAATTGTCTGCCCTTCACCGATGGGCAGGGGAAAATCGCCATAGGCCTGAGCCTGAAGAGCATCCTCGACAAAAAGATGCCGGGGAATGACTTCCATGGCGGCAAGAACCTTCACATCTGTAATATTGCGCGGCACCAGTTGCTCCTGAACCATCCGCAGCCGTGCTTTTTCGTAGTTATTCATTGATCAAATCCATTCCGTACGTCCCAAGTTTCTGTAAAAATTCATCTTTACTTAAAAATCGGTATTCGCAGGTTCTCACGCTGTCTGCCAGAAAAGCAACGGTAACGACATGGTATTTTTCATACCCCAAAACTGTACCGACAAGAGGAAGCTTCCGCAAAAAACTTTTTTTCACATCATAATATACCCAGGTTTCCTCCCCGCTTTCTGTACGGACAGAATGAGCCGGAGGCCCAAACAAGGAATAAACTTCATTCTTTCCGGTGTTTTCCTTAATCAGGCAAACATCGGACTGCAGATGCCGGATGCGTTGTTGATAAAAGCATCCCGGAAGAAGCAGGGTCACAGTCAAAATAGCGGCCAGCACAGCTGCTGTAGTTACACCATGTTTTTTTAACATAAGATCAGTCTGTTACTCTATATGAAATGAAATTATTCTTTAGTCTGACAAAAGCTTTAAGGTGATTTTTATTTTACCTTCACTTTTGCGACCATTATTCTCTTTGCCTGGGATTTAAAAATTGTCAGACTCGCAAAAAGCCCTCGTCGGACGCGTATTCCGCCGTTAACTTATTGAAATTATTGAGGGCGATAATTCAGTATCCGACTTTTTGCGAGATTATCAACAATTGAGAATTCTATATAAGCTGGCAAGACTATACTGGACCTTTATTTTTTTGCAATAGCCAGATAAGTACCCACAGACATGCCACTGCATTATCAAATGCTCACAGGAATTATTTTTTTGCATTATTTTAGCTAGATGGGTACTATAGAGATTACAATCTTTTACAACTCGCATGAGATAATTAATTCAACTGCCTGGCAAATTATACCCCAAATACGAGCTTTTTTTTGTATTATAAAATAAAATGTCTGTATAGACTGAAGCCAATACCAAAAATAACACATAGATGACTCGGCAACCATTTGATATTTCCATCAAAATTTTACCGACCATCTTTTTACCATCAGTGAGCATTGAACAAGCCTGGGAAGATTAAAGATTACTAAAGCGTAAGGAAAATTCGATGCGATGTCCAAAATGTGGTTTTATCTCCTTTGACCATCTGACCTCATGTTCCAAGTGCTCCCGCGATCTCACTCAAATCGCCGAAGAACTTCAAGGAACCTCCCTTGAGTCAGACCTTTCCCTCTTTCTGGGCTCCGTCACCGGAACTCTTCCTGATGAAGATGCGTTCGAGTCTTCGGCGGAAACTTTTGCGGCTGATGACGAAGCGACAATGTTTGATCTGGAAACTGCCGATGAAGATGAAGGGATATCGCTTACGCTTGATGACGAGTCCGATGAGGAGGCCTTGAGCCTCGAAGCAGATGATTCTTCAGATGCCGCCGGACCTCTCGCCATAGAGGATGAAATCACCTTAGATATGGCTGAAACGCCCATCGATCTCTCCGGTATCGAAGAAGAAGCCCCCTCCCCCCCGGATCAGATGGAATCTCTCCTTGCGGAAGCAGGAGAGTATCAGGAAGCGCAGAATGGAGAAATAGCCTTCAACCTCGGCGAAATTGACCTTTCCGACCTTGCGCCCATTGACGAAGATTCAGCCGAAGAAACTCTTGCCGAGACGGGAGACGAGCCGGTCCTTGAAATTGATTCCGATGAACTTGTTTTTGAGTCGGGACCTGAAACAGATGAAAAACCGTCCCTCAAACTCATGTCGGAAGAAGGTGACACCGTTATCATGAAAGTTCCGGTTATTGAAGAACCTCCCGCAAAGGAAAGAGATTCTGACGAAGCGGTTCTTGATCTTGACGACATGATGATGGATATTGGCTCGCATGATGATACCGGCCCAACACTTGATCTCAGCGATGATAACGATACAATGGAGACATCTCGAGGTACGGGGGATGCGGCAGATGATCTGATGCTTGACCTTGAGGATGTTTCCGGAGCAACAGAAGAAGAACCTTTTGATCTTGGCGATCTGGAGTTGACTCTCGAAAGTGAGGATGATAAGTAAGCACAAGGCCAACATAATTACACAAGGCCATTGCCCGGCCAAATTCAGTGCCCGGGCAATGGCCTTTTTGATTGATACATTCCTGCTGCTGGGACTCGGGGCAGGCTTTGCTTTTTTCACAGCAATCCTCCTTTTCTTGTTTTGCCTTGATCACCCGGAACTTATAATCCTTCTTCCATTTTTCCTGCTTATTGCGCTCATTTCCCTCCCTGCTCTGATGGCCATGTATTTTATTACTCTGCATGCTTTCGGTGGACAGACAGTGGGCAAGATTATCATGGGATTGCGGGTGGTAAATGGAAAAGGTAAACCGATTACACTTGGAGAGTCCTTTTTACGCCTGAGCGGCTATCTCATTTCTCTGCTGCCACTGGCCGCAGGCTTTCTCTGGGCAGCAATTGACAGGAACAAAAATGCCTGGCATGACAGTCTCTCCGGGACTCGCGTAATACAATACAATTGAGAAACAACTTGACATAGCATAGACCTTTCAATATATTGCCAAGGTTCTTCGCCGAGATAGCTCAGTCGGTAGAGCAGCGGACTGAAAATCCGCGTGTCCCTGGTTCGAATCCTGGTCTCGGCACCATGAAATCAAAAGGGTTGTAATCTTAACCGGTTACAACCCTTCTGTTTTTCCGATATGCGAAAATATGCGATTTTCGCCCTCATTTGGTACCGTTCCCATCAGTGCTTCCTCAAGATTTTTCCGACCTTCTCCCTGAATCCAGTGACCATAGACATCCACGGTAGTGGTTATCGAGCTATGCCCCAGCTGTTGCTGAACATAAGCGGGACTCTGATGTGCCATGAGCATGATCGTTGCATAGGTATGCCGCAGATCATGGGGATTTCTGACCCGCAGTTCGCCCCTTGCACAGACCTTTTTCATGACCCCCGGAATGAATGATTTTCCCGGGTACATGGGAACCGCCGATCCGGATGGCAGTGTTTTCTCCATGCCGCAGAAAATAGATGATCAAACTCTTGCGTGAGTCCCTCTCATAATCCCGACGGAGCCGGAATTATGTAACGCAGCTCCGCTGCTATCTTTACTGTTTTAGTGCCTTAATGCTCGATTGCTGTAATAAAATGCAAGAAAACTCGGAAAAGTCTTTGATCCTGATGCGTTGCAGACTGCTGTTAAGGCACTTATTTCCGGCTTTGCCGGATTAACTGCTTATCAGCACTGTTTTCATGGGCATACCCGCTGATTCCCGTCATCAATCGCAGCAAACCATAACTGCACCAGCTCATGAATCGTAAGCCGACGGATTGCTGTTTCCATTTGTCCCTTAAGATCCGCAAGCCTTCGGTTGCCATGGTCTTTTTCAGGCTTTGCGTCAGGGTCGCGCCGAATTCTTCGTCGTCAACGACAACATTCGCTTCGCGTGAAAGCAGCAGACTGAACGGATCGATATTCGAAGACCCTACAGTCGCCCAATGCCCGTCGATCACCGCCACTTTGGCGTGCAGAAAGCTCTTTTGGTATTCGTAAATTTCAATTCCCGCATCGAGGAAAGTGCCATAGAGCGCCCGCGAGGCATAATGCTGGAGAAAATATTCAACCCGGCCCTGCAGCAGCAAAACCACCCGCACGCCACGCCTGGCCGCATTGATAAGTGCATGACGGAAATTAAACCCTGGCAAAAAATAGGCATTTGCAAGAATGATCTCAGATTGAGCCCGGTCAATCGCCTGCAGATACGCCGCTTCAATGTCCCGGCGATGGCCAATATTGTCACGCACCAGGAATGCCGCGCTCATGCGCCCCCCGGTGAAGGTTAAAACAGGCGGTGCACTCTTCAGTATCGTTCCTTTGCGGAAATAACTCCATGCCACCAGTGACCACAACCGCTGGGCGGAAAGGCGGATCACATCCACCAGCGGTCCTTGCACGGCTACCGCGTAGTCGTGGTGAGGGGGCTCGCCCGTCGTTCCACTGTCACCAATAATATTCATTCCCCCTACAAAGGCAATCTCCCGGTCTATCACCGCGATTTTCCTGTGCAAACGACGCAGGCGTTTACGTCGAAACGTCCAGGGGGATATCTTGGGCCGGTAGATGAGCGTCTTTACACCGCCCGCCCGCAGAACGTCCAGCATGCTCCGCGGCAAATCCTTGGACCCGTAGCCGTCGATCATTACATGGACTTTTACGCCGCGCCGGGCAGCACGCGTAAGCGCCTCTGTAATCCTTTGTCCGGTGACATCGTTTTCGTAGATATAGGTTTCAAGATAAATTTCCTTTCTTGCCCGGTCGAAGGCCGCTTCGATGGCGGGGAAATAGGCTTCTCCGTTCTGTAACAGGGCGATCCGATTGCCCGGAATAAACCGGGATACGTTCGCGGGAGAGAAAGCTTTATACAAATTCCTGCGATGTTTTTTTCCCTCGGACATAACAATTACCTGTCACTCATTTCGTTTTTGTTCCTCGTTGTCATCCGGTTGACTGTGTATTGAAGGAATCGGTTTCACCACGATCCGAATGAGTACCGCCCCGCATATGGTGCCGGTGGAGACGGCTTCGGCGCAAGGTGTCCAAAGAAGTAAGTGACAACGCCAGCCAGGCCAAACCCGCGGCGGCGGCTCCCAGCACATCACTTGGATAATGAGCACCCAAGTACACTCGGCTGAAGCCGACCAGCAGAATCATGACGAACGCGTTGAGGACCGCCCCCACTCGCCAGCGCCAGGTTTTGATTGTGATGACCGCAAAAGCGGCCAGCAAGCCATACAGCAACGTGGCCGCCATAGTGTGTCCGCTCGGAAAACTATAGCCGTGGAAAATGAGGAACGATTTCGAGAAACTGGGTCGTTGACGATGGAAGGCAATTTTCAGCAGCAAGTTCAGGACCATGCCTCCGGGCACAATCAGCACCAAGGCCAGCAGCCGTTGCCAGCACCGTTTCCACCACAAAACGAGTGCGGTAACCGTGACCACACCCGTCACCCACGTGACGGAGGCGAGACCGCTCACCAGGAGCATCGTCGTCGTCAATCCGGCAGTCCGGCGCTGGTGGAACCACTCCGCGACATTTTTGTCGATGATCGTCAACGGATCGCCGGCCACCACGTCCTGGGCGATGCCACCGAACAGCCAGGACGAGCCGATGAGGAGCAAGACACCAAGCGTCAGGTGAAGGCCCAGATAACCCTTCGGCGAGAGGCGTTCGAGAAGAAATTCTCTTACGGGAGCTAATCTTCCGGACAGGGCAACCAGGCGCGGTTGTGCCGCCGTCTCCTGCCACCACCGCTTGATCTCGGTCTCGTGCCGTCCCAGCCAGCGCCACAACAAACCCAGAACGATGGTGAGGAGCAGGGCACCACCAACGATTTCGCTGGCGGCGCCGATCCATTTCGCGCCCAACCGCCAACTCTTACCGGCAAAATAACCAAGCGAGACGAACACGGTCGCCCAGGCAATGCAGCCCATCACATTGAAGAGGAGGAACTACAGATAGCGCATGCGGCGGACACCGGCGACGAAGGGCATCAACGACCGCAACAGGTGCAGGAAATGACTGCCGAAAACGGCCTTGCCGCCATGGCGGGTTAAGAAACCATCCACGCGATCCAGG
>JAHJJF010000067.1 GCA_018823135.1 Pseudomonadota bacterium | reverse complement strand
GACGTTGACTGATTCGCGTTTGGTGACCGTTTCGTTGTTGTCGATCATCTTGAGGGCTTTTGTCTTTGCAGGGCAGACATTCACGCAAAGGGTGCAGCCGCAGCAGTCTTCGGTGAAAATTTGCACAGTGGTCTTGCGGCCATTGAACTGCTTGCCAACGGCATCAACGGTCTTGAAGCTTTTGGGTGCACCCTTGAGGTCAGCGGAGTTGGATATCTTCATTCGGATTGCAGCATGCGGACAGACCATTGAGCAGCGGCCACATTGAATACACTCGGAAGGAATCCACTCAGGAACGTGGACCGCGATATTGCGTTTTTCATACTGGGTTGTTCCGGTGGGCCAGGTGCCGTCGTCAGGCATATCGGAAACCCTGATCTGGTCGCCCTTGCCCTCAATCATTTTGGCAGTAACATTTTTGACGAAATCAGGAGCATCCACAGGCACAACCGGTGGTTTTTGGTGGCCGTCAGTGGTTTTAGGAATCTTGACCTCGGCGATATTGCTCACAGCAACGTCAACCGCGTCGTAGTTCATCTTAACGATTTTATCGCCTTTTTTGCCGTAGGTTTTCTTGATGGCGTTTTTGATGGCGTCGATGGCTTCCTTTTTGGTCAGAATGCCTGAGATCAGGAAAAAGGCGGTCTGCATGATCATGTTGATACGGGCGCCAAGACCGATAGCCTCGGCAAGTTTGATCGCGTCGATCACGTAGAATTTGGCTTTCCTGTCAATGAGTTGTTTCTGGACAACCGACGGCAGCTGTTTCCAGACCTGGGTCTTGCTGAAGGTGGTGGTCAACAGGAAGGTCCCGCCGTCCTCAAGATTGTTCAGCATGTCATATTTATCAAGGAAGGTGAAATTATGGCAGGCAATGAAGTTCGCCTTGTTGATAAGGTACGGGGCAATAACCGGATTTTTCCCGAAACGGAGGTGACTTGTGGTGATGGATCCGGATTTTTTGGAATCGTAGACAAAGTATCCCTGTGCACTGTTATTGGTTTCGGTGCCGATGATCTTGATGGTGTTCTTGTTGGCGCCGACCGTCCCGTCAGCACCGAGACCGTAGAACATCGCACGATAGACATCCGCACCTTCAATATTGTATGAAGGATCGTACGCAAGACTGGTGTGGGAAACATCGTCATCAGGACCGACACAGAAATGGTTTTTCGGGGCCCATGATGCCATATTGTCAAATACCGCTTTGACCATTGCCGGGGTGAACTCGGCAGAACCGAGACCGTAACGACCGGAAAGGATCAGTGGTTGGCTGTTGATGCAGGAGCATTCGGTGGCTTCGCCGACGGCGGCCCGAACATCGAGATACAGAGGTTCGCCGGGAGCTCCAGCTTCTTTGGTACGGTCGAGTACGGTGATTTTCTTCACCGTGCTGGGCATGGCGTTAACCATGGCCTTGCAATTAAACGGACGATACAGGCGGACAATAATTAAGCCTACTTTTTTCCCTTGAGCTACTAAATGATCAATGGTTGCGGCAACAGTTTCGGCACCGGAACCCATCATGACGACGATTTCTTCGGCGTCAGGCGCTCCGTGGTAGTCGAAAAGATGATACTGGCGACCGGTGAGCTTGGCGAATTTATCCATGGTGTCCTGGATGATGCCGGGAATCGCCTCATAGTATTTATTGACTGTTTCGCGACCGGTGAAGTAAACATCAGGGTTCTGGGCTGTACCGCGCATCATCGGCCGGTCCGGAGAAAGACCGCGCTTGCGATGCTCAATAACCAGATCTTCGTCAATGATCGCCGCCATATCTTCCTCGGTGAGCTGTTCGATTTTCTGGATTTCGTGGGATGTCCGGAAGCCGTCAAAGAAATGCATGAAAGGTACACGCGATTTCAGCGCTGACTGGGTTGAGATAAGCGCCATGTCCTGGCATTCCTGGACATTCTGGGAGCACAGCATGCCCCAGCCGGTCTGGCGGACAGCCATGACATCACCGTGGTCGCCGAAGATCGAAAGACCCTGGCAGGCAACTGACCGGGCGGTAATGTGGAAAACGGTGGGGGTGAGCTCACCGGCCAGTTTGTACATATTGGGCATCATCAGGAAAAGCCCCTGGGATGCGGTAAATGTTGTACACAGCGCCCCGGTGGTAAGTGAGCCGTGCAGGGAGCCGGCAACGCCGCCTTCAGATTGCATCTGAGTGACAGCAGGAACCGAGCCCCAGATGTTCTTCTGGCCTGCGGTGGCCTTTGTATCCGCTTCAGCGGCCATGGGTGAAGAAGGGGTGATTGGATAGATTGTGATGATTTCACTTGTAGAGTACGCCACATGAGTACAGGCTTGGTTGCCGTCAATGGTGACCATTTTCCGAGACATGAATCTTCTCCTTTTAATATTTGTTTGAATAACTAAAAGTATAAACCTTATGTAATTGCAGGACTTTATCGAGAATGATTTGCATGCAGAGAGTTGGGTACAAAAAATTCCCATCGAGTAAAACCCGAAAATATAAAATAGATTGCAATAGATATCCAGTATTTTAGCAAATTATTTTACTGAAAGGATGTTTTTTTTGTAAATTGACATGGAAATATGGGCGTAGTAGGGTCCTCATTCAGCCTCAGAAGTTGTATAATCAGCTCAAGGATCCTGTAGTTCAATAATTTTGATCATTCAGTGTGGCATCATATATTATGTGTGGAATTTGCGGAATTTTCTCTCTGGATAATCGGTTTTCAGCAGATCGTATCAGGAGCTCTGTGGAAAGAATGTCCCGGCAGCTTTTACACCGCGGCCCTGATCATCAAGGGGTCTGGATTCATGGAGCTGTCGGTCTCGGGACAACACGGCTGGCGATTATTGACCCGACAGAACGGGCCAGACAACCCATGGTTTCGGCTGACGGACGTTTTGCCATTACATTTAACGGGGAGATCTATAATTATCTGGAGCTGCGTGAGGAGCTTGAACAGAAGGGGTATACGTTTCGAACCACTTCGGACACCGAGGTTCTGCTTGCATTATATATTACAAATGGTCGGGATTGTCTTTCCCGACTCCGCGGAATGTTCAGCTTTGCTGTATGGGATGACATGAAAAAGAGGCTGTTTCTGGCGCGGGATCGAGTCGGAGAAAAGCCGCTGGTGTATTACCATCAAAATTCCATCTTTGCCTTTGCCTCGGAGATACGAGCCCTTACAGCTCTTGATTGCATTCCGCGAGAGGTTGACCTTGACGGACTGCATCATGGGCTTCATTACCTGGTCTGTCCTGCACCCTATACGCCATTCAAACATATAAAAAAGCTGAAACCCGGTCATTGCATCACCATCGACAGCAATGGGATAAGTGATAAACGATATTGGCAGCCGCAATTCTCAGATGCCCGGATGATTACTTCCTGTGAAGAGGCGTGTTATGAGATAAACCGCTGTCTGGATGAAACAGTGGATTTGCTCTGCCGGAGTGATGTCCCCATCGGAGCGCAACTTTCCGGTGGCCTGGATTCAAGCGCGGTGGTGGCTTCCATGATGCGAAAAAAACGAAAGGTGAAGACATTCTGCGTGAGTTATGACCGGCATGCAGCGGATGATGAATTCCGGGCTGCCAGAATGGTTGCGGAACAATACGGAACTGAACACCATGAGTTGATTTTTGGTGAGGAGCAGCTTGCTTCGGTAAACGATATCGTCAAAAGTTTTGCCGAACCTTTTTTCAGTTTTGTACCCATGCATGCCTTTGCAATATCAGAAATGATCGGACGTCACTGCAAGGTTGCTCTAACCGGCAGCGGCGGCGATGAATTATTCGGCGGCTACGGAATTCATCGGCAGCTTTTAGCATTCAATGAAAAGTGGAAAAAGATGCGGCCTTTTTTCAGGGCAGGCCTGCATCATCTGGTGAAAAAAAGTCCATTTTCAGGTTTGAAACGCTCTGCGGAGAAATATGCAAGGGCCGGCAATCAGGTGACGGCAGATTTCCGACTCGGCCCCATTCATTCTTTCTGGAAAAACGTCTACAGCGATTCCTTTGCAAGGGGGGCTGGTTCGGCATGCCCGGCAGAGCTTTTATTGCAGGAGTATGATTCGTGGGGCGCCCGGGATCTCAATGAAGGCTTTCTTGCTCAGCAGCTCATGGTGTGCAGCCAGCACAGTATTGTAGATATTCCCGATATTGCCGGAATGGCACATTCTGTGGAATACCGGGCGCCATTTCTTGATGTGAGGATGGTGGAGCTGGCTATGCGGATCCCCGCTTCAATGAAGGTGAACATGTCGGCGGGGAAGGCCGGAGGCAAGTGGGTGGTTCGGCAGGCCATGCGGGATAGGCTTCCCGCTGAAATTATTGATAAGCATAAGTCCGGTTTCGGCTCATCCATTCCCTATCAGCAGTGGTTTTCAACCAGGTGGCGATCCTTTGTTGAAGAAAGGTTATCCTCGGAAATTCTTGCCGACCTCGGTATTTTTGACCGGAAAAAATTGAATGACCATTTTAACCAGGCCTGTAACAACGCAAATGGTCCCCATGAGTTGCTCTGGGGAGTGGCATCCTTGAGTCTCTGGCTTGAGGAATTTATTTAGCGTCCTGTCTTTCCGGACTTGCACTATCTTGCGAAGAGATGTTTCAGGATGAATTCTCTAACCATCGTTGGCGTTAAAATAATCCCGGAAAGCTTATCGTTATTTATTTTGAGGGTGGGGATCAGGCGGACCCCGGCCTTTCTTGCCTTATTGGGGCAGGTAATGACTTCGATCTGTTCGATTTCAAGGTCCGGGTGTTTGGCGGTAAGTTTTTTCAACACATAGGCAACGAGCATGCAGCGCGGGCACAAGGCTGATTTATAAAATTCTATTTTCATATTGTTGGCTTGGATAATGCACGAGTGATTTTCGCCTGCAAAACATTTTATTTATTCGGTGCAAATTTATTTCTGAGTGAACCATTATTGAAAAACCAGGGTTTTGATCAGGTGTTGTTCTTTCTGGGGGGGGATGTAGACCTCCAGATTCTTATTGAATCTGCTGACAAAATGTTTGGATAAAAGGGTTCGAATGGCATTTTTCAGTTGATTCAGGGTATCGAAATTTTCATAAAAATATTCGCCCCAACTGTTTTGGGTTATTAATGTCGAATGAAGGGTCTTGGCGTCCCGTACCGGTTTTTTCAGAAGATTTATCACGGCAAAAGCCCTGACAACTCTTTCTTTCTTTAATAAGTCATCGGAAGATATCCTGGCAAAAGTGATCGGTGGAAATGTTTTAAGCATTAACGCCGCAAGGCCTTGTATGTCGACAAGATCAAGGGGTAAACGGTGTTTGGTCAGATGCAGCTTGGTTCTCTTGTTGAGAATTCCGTTTATCAGCAGCCAACTGATCAGAATGACAAGGTTGCTTCTTTTGGCAATCAGCGAGTGAATATTTTTCTGGACATCCAGCTGATCAAATTTACCCTGAAAGGCGTGAAAAAAATCGGTGTCGCCTTCTCTGGTGACATGAAAGGTTATATTCCCCTGAGCCATGTCATTACGCGATAAACTCCGGATGTAGTCAATTTTATTTGTTTTTTTCTCGTAATAAGTAAAGAGTTTACGTCCAAGGACGTGAATGTCGCGCTGGGTAATGGTCAGGGCGGTGTCATCATCAAATGAGTTAAAGATGATCCGGAGACGTTTGTAGGTTTCAAGAAGGTAATCATGGACCTTGGTGCCGAAATCCACGAGTTCACGGTAATCCCAGTCCCGGATATTCAAATAATGCTCGCTGTCCATGGGCAGAAGGTTCCAGTTATGCATGAGGGCCGAGGTTCTTTCGAAGTTTAATCGCTTTCCGCCCTTTTTCTTTTGGGTGGCCATGCCTTCAAGGGTTTTCAGAAACATGCAGATTCTGATCAGGTCGGCGCGTTCCTGTTCCGTGTCGCGCCGTTGATAAAAGGCTATAATTTCCCGGGCCAGCAGCAGATAGGGATCTACATCGATGAGTTTAAGGTCGCTTAACTGGCCGTTTGCAGACATTTCTTTGTCCGGATAGGTGACAAGCCTTTTGACCGTATCGGAAAAGAGCGGCAGTCTTTTGGTCGTATCGTTTAACAGAAGTTCCAGATAGGCAAATTTGATTATCGACTTAAAGGGGCTGTCCAGGGCTTTGTTCATCTGCCAGAGGCAGGCGCCGAATATTTCTGATTTGGGGATGTCCGAAAGATAGCCCAGATCAATGAAGTTGTCGGGATCGAGTTTTTCCTCCTCGATTGCGGTGTTTACATAATTACGATATTCCTCTTCGGTCAACCCCGGAGGGATCAGCCACCAGAGAAGCATTTTTCCGGCAACAAGGATATGGGTTCGAAAGAGTTCGTCCTTGAGGAGCGCCTTGATTGCCGACCCCGCGGATTCATCTCCGGTAGATGATTCAAAACTGTTTTCCCTGGTCTGGTCAATATCCATTAGAAAGAAGTAGACTTCAATCCCTTTGGTGAGCGCCCATTCCTCTATGCCCTTGCATTTCTGGTCGAGCATTTCAACTCCGTCGGAATCCATATCCTCAAGTCGGATGCTGACCCAGAAATCACAATCCGACTTTTCGGTCTGCGCGATGGTGCCGATGCTGCCGATGGTTTTCAGTGAGTGTATGAAAGGGGTTTCCGTATACGGGCTGTTGGTATTGATATTCTTGGCGGAAGAGGTCGGGAAAAAACGCTGAAATAAATCGAAATCCACTACTTTTTCCGGTTGAAACCGGTAGATCCCGAATGGGCATTTGGGGCTGTTCACAAAACCAGGGAGATCCGGATAGTTGCAATGAAGGAGGAAAGGGATGATTTTGAAAAGAAGGGCCGCCTTGCTTTCATTAAAGGCGATAGCGGTTATTTTGCGATTGCGGTTATATTTTTTATATCGTTCGATTTTGCTCATTTTATCTGACGAATCCGGATAAAGACAGTTATCGCAAAGGTTTTGGCGAAGGATGATGTAATTAACGAATGGTCAATCGAGACAAGTATAACAGAACTGGTCATGGTGCGGCAAGGATTGCCTCGGCGATACGGACGGCCTGGACTGTTTTCTTTACATCATGCACTCTTAGATAGGCAACACCCTGCATGGCGCAGAACATGGATATTGCTGCAGTTGCGGTGTCCCGGTCATGGAGGTCATCTCCTAAGATTTTACCGATAAATGATTTTCTCGAATGACCGATGAGTATACTGCACCCCAGGGCCTTGAGATCCGCGATATGTTTCAGAATGGTGAGGTTGTGGGATACTGTTTTTCCGAATCCGATTCCCGGGTCGACGATGATTTTCTCCCGTTTAATTCCATGATTTTCTGCCCATTCCAGACGTTTTCCAAGAAAGGCAATTGATTCTGAAATAACATCATTATACCGGGGATTGACCTGCATGGTTTCCGGCGTTCCCTGCATGTGCATGATGATCAGCGGACAATCAGCATCATGGGCCAGAGGGGCCATTTCCGGATCAAATCGCAGCGCGCTTATATCATTTATAATATTCGCGCCTGCAGCCAGAGCAACCCTTGCAACTTCGGCTTTGGTTGTGTCGATGGATATGGGGATGGGGCTGTGTTTCCTGATGGCCTTGATCACCGGGATGACCCGACGAAGTTCTTCGTCGATTAAGACAGGGGCAGCAAACGGCCTGGTTGATTCGCCGCCAACATCAATGATGTCGGCCCCTGCCGAGACCATTGCAAGAGCTTGCTTTACGGCCTGGTCTTCATTAAAAAAAATGCCGCCGTCGGAAAAGGAGTCGGGTGTGACATTCAGGATGCCGATAATCTGGACTCGGGTATCCTGAGAGGAGGCAAAGGATTCACCTGCAGCTGTCATCGAATGAAAAGACTCGCTTGATGGAATAATTTATTGAAGTGGCAGGTATAATGTAAGAGAATTATGCTTAGCTTTCTTTCTCTTTTACACGCTGCTTCTTAGCGCGCATAATGATTTCGATATCTTCGAGACCAATTGTTTCTTTCTCAAGGAGCATTTCGGCCATTTCTTTGAGGATGTCCATATTGTCGGAAATGATCTGGTGCACGGTTTTATCTGCAGCAAGCATGATACGCGTTACTTCCTCATCAATACGGACTGCGGTTGCTTCGCTGAAATCACGATGCTGAGAGATTTCACGCCCAAGAAAAATCTGTTCTTCTTTTTTGCCGAAACTAAGCGGCCCCAGCACTTCGCTCATGCCCCATTCGCAAACCATCTTTCTGGCAATGTTAGTTCCCCGTTCAATGTCATTTCCGGCACCGGTGGTTACATCATTGAAAACCAGTTCTTCCGCTACCCTGCCGCCAAGCAGGATGCAGAGGGTGTTCTGGAGAAATGACTTTGAGTGGGTGTGCTTTTCATCAACCGGCAATTGCTGGGTCAGGCCGAGAGCCCTTCCCCTGGGTATGATGGTTACCTTGTGAATTGGGTCGGTGCCAGGAAGCAGATTTGCCACCAGGGCGTGTCCCGCCTCATGGTATGCGGTAACTTCTTTTTCTTTTTCAGTAATGATCATGCTGCGGCGCTCGGCACCCATTAAGACTTTGTCCTTGGCTTTTTCCAGGGTTTCCATGTCGACAAAATCGGCGTCGACTCTGGCTGCAAGCAATGACGCCTCGTTTACCATGTTTTCAAGGTCGGCGCCGGTAAAACCCGGAGTGCCGCGGGCTATGACTTCCCATTTGACATTATCGGAAATCGGCACTTTTTTGCCGTGCACTTTGAGGATCATTTCCCTCCCCTTTACATCTGGGATAGGTACAATCACCTGGCGGTCGAAACGTCCAGGGCGTAACAGGGCGGGATCAAGGACATCAGGGCGGTTGGTAGCCGCGATAATTATTACACCTTCATTTGCCTCAAAACCGTCCATTTCAACAAGGAGCTGATTCAGGGTCTGCTCTCTTTCATCGTGGCCGCCGCCAAGACCTGCGCCTCGATGACGGCCCACTGCGTCTATTTCGTCAATAAATATGATGCACGGCGCGTTTTTCTTGCCCTGAGTGAAGAGGTCTCGGACCCGGGATGCGCCGACACCGACAAACATTTCAACAAAGTCGGAACCACTGATCGTGAAAAAAGGCACTTCGGCTTCACCGGCAATCGCCTTGGCAAGCAGGGTTTTTCCTGTTCCAGGAGCACCGGCCAGCAGAACACCTTTGGGGATCCGCCCGCCAAGGCGGGTAAATCTTTTCGGTTCTTTGAGAAATTCGATAATTTCAGAAAGTTCCTCTTTTGCCTCTTCTATGCCTGCAACATCTTTGAAAGTTACTTTTGATTTTTCGACATCCATCAACCTGGCGCGGCTCTTTCCAAATGACATGGCCTTGCCACCGCCGCCCTGCATCTGTCTCATGAAAAAGATCCAGACGCCGATTAACAGAAGCATTGGGAACCAGGAAATAAGAACCGTGAGATACCATGGGGTGTTTTCAGCCTGTTTCACCTGGATATTCACACCTGCTTCCCTGAGCAGCGGGATTAATTCCGAGTCGGCGGGAGCGAATGATTTGAATTTCCCCTGGGAAGAGGAAGTGCCGGTGATCGCATTTCCTTCGATTATGACCTGGGTAACCGAGCCTGCTTCTACGCTTGTCAGAAAATCGCTGTAGGTCAATTCAATTATGGCCAGCTGGGGTTTATTGAACATGTTGAACAGAAGAATCATTGTGAGCCCGATCAGCAGCCACATTGAAAGATTTTTATAGAAAGTGTTCAAAAGGTATTCCTCCGGGATGTCAATTGCCACCCGTGTTTATGTGACTTGGTTATGGGTGAGTGTTGTAACTTTTTTTAAGTGAATATGTTTTAATGCATAGTAACAATAAGTCGGACGTTATGGAATGTCTAGTAACTCTCGAAAAAAATGGCCATAAATATCTTTTTCTATCTGTGGGCTCTGTCAGTCGATTATCCGGCAGGGCTCAGGGCTGTAACAGATTCTATTATAAAAAATATTCCTGAATCGCTTTTACTGTGACAGGCTCTTTTCGCTTGGTGGCGATGGCTTCAACCATGAAGTCGGCGCCTGCGGCAGTTGTTGTATATGGCAGATGATAATCCAGAGCAGCCCGCCGGATGCTATAAGAATCCTCAGTAGTTCTGGTTCCAAGGGAGGTGTTGACGATCCAGTGAATCTCTTTGTTTTGTAATTTGTCCAGTATATGCGGGCGTCCTTCGGAAATTTTGTTCACCCGGGTGCACGGCACATTATTCTCAGATAAGAAAGCGGCTGTTCCCGAGGTTGCAATAATTGTGAAATCAAGGTCGATCAGTTTTTTTGCAATGGGAAGGATTGCGGCCTTGTCGTTATTTCTTACACTGATCAGGACGGTGCCGCCATCGGGGATTTTCTGGCCTGCTGCCAGTTGAGATTTTAAAAAGGCCATGCCAATTGTATCGTCAATGCCCATGACCTCGCCGGTGGATTTCATCTCAGGGCCCAGCAGGGTGTCGACATTTTCAAATCTGTCAAAAGGGAAAACCGCTTCCTTGACTGCATAATGGTCTACATGGACTTCCCTGGTAAGCCCAAGATCCTTGAGTTTCATGCCCATCATCACCTTGGTGGCAAGTTTTGCAAGGGGCACGCCGGTTGCTTTGCTGACAAAGGGAATTGTCCGTGAGGCCCGGGGATTGACCTCCAGGACATAGAGGATGTTTTCTCTGATTGCAAACTGGACATTCATCAGGCCGATTACTTTGAGCTCCATTGCCATGGCTTTTGTGGCAGCTGTGATATTTTGAATGAGTTCATCTGAAAGGGTGTGAGGGGGCAGGACGCATGCGGAGTCGCCAGAATGAATCCCAGCCTCTTCGATATGCTGCATGATGCCGCCGACAATGGTTGTCTCGCCGTCTGAGATTGCGTCCACATCGATTTCGATGGCATCTTTGAGAAATTTATCGATAAGAATCGGATGGTCGGAAGAAACCAGCAGCGCGGTTGTCATGTAAGATCTGAGTTCCTTTTCATTATATACGATGCGCATGGCGCGGCCGCCCAAAACATATGAAGGCCGCACAACAACCGGATAGCCTACCTTGGCGGCAACCGCAATGGCCTGGTCCGCATTAAGCGCAAGACCGTTGTCCGGCTGGATAAGGTTAAGTTTCTGCAGGAACTGCTGGAACCGTTCGCGGTCCTCAGCCCGGTCAATGCTGTCCGGAGAGGTGCCAAGGATAGGCACTCCAGCCTTGGCAAGGGGCACGGCAAGATTCAGCGGCGTCTGGCCGCCGAATTGGACAATGACCCCTTCAGGCTTTTCTTTATCAATAATGTTGAGCACATCTTCGCGGGTCAGCGGTTCGAAATAAAGTTTATCGGAAGTGTCATAGTCGGTGCTGACGGTTTCAGGATTGCTGTTGACCATGATGCTTTCGATGCCTATTTCTTTCAGTGCAAAAGCGGCGTGCACACAGCAATAATCAAACTCGATACCCTGGCCGATCCGGTTGGGACCGCCGCCGAGAATCATGACTTTACGGGTGTCCGTCTGGCGCGATTCGTCCTCTACTTCATAAGTAGAGTAGAAATAAGGAGTATAAGCCTCGAATTCCGCAGCACAGGTGTCAACGAGTTTATAGACCGGAATTACGGCAAGTTTTTTTCTTAAATCCCTGATGTCCGCTTCAGATGTGCCGGTGAGAAAGGCAAGTTGCAAGTCTGAAAATCCAAACTGTTTGGCTTTATACAGACAATCTTTGTCAAGCCCGGCAAAACCTTTTTCTTTGATGCGCGCTTCGGCGTCGATAATCTGTTTCAAATTATTGAGAAACCAGGGATCAATAAAGGTAAGCTTGTAAATCTCGTCAACCGTCATGCCTTTTTTCAGGCCTTCATAAATGTAGAAAACCCTCAGGGAGTTTGGCCTTACCAAGCCCTTTTCAAGGTCGCGGCGGTCAAGGGCAGAAAGATCGTGTTTGCCGTCCGCGCCAAAACCGGCGCAGCCGATTTCAAGTGAACGCAGACCTTTCTGGAAAGCCTCTTTAAAGGTTCTGCCGATGGCCATGGTTTCACCCACTGACTTCATCGCCGTGCTCAGTTCGTCCTTGGTTTCCGGGAATTTTTCAAATGTCCAGCGTGGAATTTTTACGACGCAATAATCAATTGAAGGCTCGAAGGAGGCATAGGTTTCACGGGTAATGTCGTTTCTGATTTCATCAAGAGTGTAACCCACCGCGAGCTTGGCGGCGATTTTGGCGATTGGGAAACCTGTTGCTTTGGAGGCCAGGGCCGAACTCCGGGAAACCCGGGGGTTCATTTCAATGACCATGAGTTCGCCGTTTTGCGGGTTTACCGCAAACTGCACATTGGAGCCGCCGGTCTCAACACCTATTTCCCGCATGATCGCAATGGAGGCATCGCGCATCATCTGATATTCTCGATCGGTGAGGGTCTGCGCCGGCGCCACGGTGATCGAGTCCCCGGTGTGTACACCCATGGCATCCATATTTTCAATGGAGCAGATGATCACGACATTGTCGTTTTTGTCCCGCATTACTTCGAGTTCGTATTCTTTCCACCCCAGAAGGCTGGTTTCCAGCATGACCTCGGTGTTGAGGCTGAGGTCGAGGCCAACAGTGCACAGCGCCTCAAGTTCCTGGGTGGTGTATGCCACGCCGCCGCCGGTGCCGCCAAGGGTGAAACTTGGACGGACAATGATCGGGAAACCGATTTGCTCAATTGCCGCCCGGGCCTCTTCAAGGTTGTGGACGATAGCGCTTTCCGGCACGTTCAGGCCGATTTTTTTCATTGCGGCCCGGAAAGGGGCGCGGCTTTCAGCCTTGTGGATGACGTCAACATCTGCAGCAAGCATTTCAACGTTGTATTTTTCAAGAATGCCCATCTTGGCCAGTTTGATAGCGGTGTTAAGACCGGTCTGACCTCCAAGGGTGGGAAGCAGCGCATCAGGCCTTTCCCTTTCGATAATCTTTGCAACGATCTCCGGGGTGATCGGCTCGATATAGGTGCGATCGGCGATTTCCGGGTCGGTCATGATTGTTGCAGGATTGGAATTAATCAGTACGACTTCATAGCCTTCTTCCTTGAGGGCCTTTACAGCCTGGGTGCCGGAATAATCAAATTCACAGCCCTGGCTGATAATAATGGGGCCTGAGCCGATGATCAGAATTTTTTTGATGTCTGTACGTTTAGGCATGGTATTTCGTGTTTCCCTTCTTCTATGTTAAAGACGCGATATTTTCGTCACTATTTACTATTCACTCGTCACTATTCACTGTTTCATCATTTCAATGAAACGATCAAACAGATAGATAGCGTCATGGGGCCCCGGGGCGTTTTCCGGATGATATTGTACGGAAAACGCCGGAAACTTTTTATGTCTCATGCCCTCGAGGCTGTTGTCATTCAGATTGACATGGGTGAGCTCGACTTCATCTGCATTCAGTGAATTGAGATCAACGCAGAAACCGTGATTCTGGGAGGTGATTTCTATTTTGCCGGTGGTCAAGTCCTTTACCGGTTGATTGACGCCCCGATGACCGAATTTCAGTTTATAGGTTTTACCGCCGAAAGCGAGTCCCAATATCTGATGCCCCAGGCAAATTCCAAAAATCGGTTTCTTGCCTAAAATCTCTCGAACAGTATCAACCACCATCGGTACTCCTGCAGGGTCGCCTGGGCCGTTTGAAAGGAATACGCCGTCCGGGTTCATCGCCAGGATTTCCTTAGCCGTTGTTGTTGCCGGAACCACCTGGACGGAACATCCTCTTTCGGTGAGAAGCCGTAACTGGTTGTATTTGAGCCCGTAATCAATGGTGACGACTTTGAAGGTTCCGGGAGCAGCAGAGGAGAAATTGTTCCCAGGGACCGGCCCGGATGCAGCCCACCCGTAAGGTTTAGCGCAGGAAACTTCCTTGACCAGATCCCTGCCCACGAGGCCGGGGGATGTTTTGGCTTTATTAACAAGGGATTCAGAGTCAAGGTCAAGGGTTGATACAACTCCTTTCAATGCCCCGGCAATTCGGATATGGCGAGTGAGAGCCCGGGTGTCGATGCCTTCTACCCCGAGGATGTTTTCTTTCTTGAGGTAATCCGCCAGAGTCCCGGTTGAGCGAAAATTACTGGGAATCGGGTTATACTCCTTGACTAGAAAAGCTTCTACCTGGATTTTGTTCGATTCAATATCTTCGGGGTTAACGCCATAATTACCGATAAGCGGGTAAGTCATGGTAACGATCTGGCCTTTATAGGACGGATCCGTCAAAACCTCCTGATAACCCGACATTCCGGTGTTAAAGACAATTTCACCGGTGGTCTCTCCTGAACCGGTGAAAGATTCTCCTGTGAAAATAGTACCGTCCTCAAGTGCAATGAGCGCCTTCATATAACTCCTAAATTTATTCGATTCTATATGACAAGTTTAATGATTTCTCAGACTTACTGCCATTATGATGGAGCAGTTTGCATCCATATGGATTATTGAGTTGAACGTTCAGATTTGCAGAAAAAAAATCAGGATATTAAAACGCGAAATCACTTCTTCGTCAATAAAAAATGATAGAATTGTCATGCTTGACATTTAGAAAATTATTTTATGGGAAGAAAGTAAGTGAAGGGCGAATGATAGCATAGACTCATTCCCAGATGCCGGCAATTTTTTCTTTGCAGAATTCACACCTACCATTTATTAAGCCGGGTGTTTCGGCAAAAAAGCCGGTTCGTTCAATTATTTTTTTGCCGCATTTGTGGCAGAAGGTGCTTTCCCCCTCTTCGCCCGGGATGTTTCCCGTATAGACATATTTCAAACCGGCCTCAAGGCCTATATTGCGCGCTTTCCTGAGTGTGTCTGCCGGAGTCATGTTTCTGTCGGTCATTTCAAAGGTGGGGTGAAATCGTGTCACGTGCCAAGGAATGTTCCGGTCAATTGATACCAGAAATTTGGCGATACCTTTGAGTTCTTCGGTGGAGTCATTCCATCCTGGAATGACCAAAGTGGTAACCTCAACCCAGACGCCTAGTTCTTTCGAGAGCCGGATTGATTCCAGAACCGGGGCAAGCTTTGCGCCGCACACTTCGCGGTAAAATTTTTCTGTAAAAGCCTTGAGGTCGATATTGTTGGCATCGAGGAAAGGGGCGATTTTTTTGATGGCTTCCGGCGAGGTGTAACCGTTGCTGACAAAGATATTTTTGATGCCTGCGTCGCGGGCAATGATTGCGGTGTCGTAGGCGAACTCGAAAAATATTGTCGGCTCGACATACGTGTAACTGATGCTTTTGCAACTGTGTTCTGCCGCAGCGCTGACAACTTGAGACGGGGTGGTTCTACTGCCGGCGACCTCGCCGCCATAGATTCGTGGGTATTGTGATATCTGATAGTTCTGGCAATGCTTGCATCTGAAATTACATCCAACTGTTGAAATAGAATAGGATAACGAGCGGGGCAATACGTGAAAAAGCGGTTTTTTTTCTATAGGGTCAATGTTTTCACTAACCAATCTGCCGTATACCAGACTTATTAGTTTTCCGTCCCTGTTTTCCCGGACATGGCATATTCCACGTTTGTTATTTTTGATAATACATTTGTGGCAGCACAGATGGCACTGTACTGTTGTTTTGGTGTTGTCTTGCGATTTTTCGTAGAAGTCAGCTTCCTTCATTGTTGATGCTCCTTACATTATAAAACAGGTTTCATCATCCTGAGGCCGACAGGGGTTGTTCATGTAAAGTACTTATGGCACGATTTTAATTGCGGGTCAAAGGTATTTTCCTTTTAATCCCCTGGTTTGTGTGTGAACATTTATGGAGCAATTTTTTTAGATCAGTCGAAAAGTATTTGTTGACATCTCCTTCAGGGTATTATAGTTTGTCCGCCTCCTTCACAGAGGAATCCTACACAGTCAGTTTTTAATCACTGTGCAGCTGTAGCAATAGACGGCCGGGGACTTAGTCTTTTGAGCATGAAGAGCACGGGATAAAAAAAGTTGTTTGTGCTTTTTAAGTTTCTTGACATTTGGTGAGGGTGCAGTATATATAAAGGTTTGCCAAAAGCGTCGGCTTCGAGTTGGCGTCAACGATAAAATTGTTGAAATGGCAAGAGGGATCTTTGAGAACTGAATAGCGAAATGAACAGGACAAGCAGTAAGAAGTAAAGCATTATTTTGAG
>JAHJJF010000066.1 GCA_018823135.1 Pseudomonadota bacterium | reverse complement strand
TAGATGAGAATATTGCCGACGGTCTCGGTCTGGCCGTACATATTAAGAAGGCGCACTTTTTTTGCTGATAATTCTCTCCAGGTCTGAATAAGGGAGCGCGGCAGTTCGCCGCCGCTTGAAAGGATCAGTCTGAGGCTGTTTTCCAGAAATTCATTCCTGGTTGCCGGACTTTTTTGCAGAAGGGATTTTGTGCAGGTCTCCCAGAAGGGCGCAACCGTATCCCAGATCGTCACCTTCTCGGTGTTTATCAATGTGAAAAGCGCCAGGGGATTTGTTCTTTGCTCCTGATCAGCAATGACAATCCTGGCGCCGCATGATAATGGAGCGAGAATCTGCCGCAATGAAGATGTAAAGGCAAGGGATGCGGTGTGAAGATAACGATCTTCGGGATGGATTTTTACTTTGTCCATGAAGCCAGTGAGGTTTGCGGAAAGAGTCGCATGCGGCATCATCACCCCTTTGGGGGTGCCGGTGGACCCGGATGTAAAGATTATATGCGAAAGATTTTGTGGGGTTATTGGGGATTCCACATTTTCAATGCTCTTTTTTGCGATAAGCTCCCGGTCCCGGTCAATAGAGCAGATGCAGGCAGTTGTCACTGCAAGATCTGCCAGGAATTCTTCCTGAACGAGCAGGGCAGTCAAATGCGATTCATGGATCATGGTTTTGAGACGTTCAGCAGGGTACAACGGGTCCAAAGGCACATAAACACCCCCAGATTTCAGAATGCCCAGAAAGCCGGCAATCATTTCAATGGAACGACCAACGCATAAACCCACGGCCTTTTCAGGTGTGACACCGATTTCCTGGAGGTAATTGCCGATCTGATTTGAGTAGTGATGGAGATCCTTATAGGTGATTTGCTGATCCTTAAATACCACAGCAATAGCGTCAGGAGTTTTTGCTGCCTGCTCTACAAAAAAATGATGGGCCAATCCGTCTTGCTGATTGTCCTGATATGTTCTGGCGGATGGATCTGGGGCAAATTCCCGCAGGCTTCGCGGGGTCATGTCGGTCCATTCCCTCTGGATAAAGGCGAGGCATTCCTCTTTATTCCCGGCAAAGGCGGTCTTTTGCCAACCAGGCGGGATTTTCTCACCGGCCGGCCAGAGAGAGTATTGCCCCTCATTGTTGATGACCACGTGAAATAAAGGATTCTGGCTGGGTTCTTTCCGGTTCATATTCTTATTTATGTTTTGCGGATTTGCCGGTTTTTTTTCAAGAAACGGGTTTTAACAGAGCAGTCTTTTCCCGCTGAAGACCTATTATCCACGGTGTATAATTCCGTATCAGATAACTTATCGGGATGCATGTGATAATTGCACCAAAAGTATAGACGAAGCAGCTCAGCGTACTTGTTTTATTGAATTCAGGGTCAAGATTCAGAAACAATACGCCTATTCCGGTAAAAATACTGAAGATCACAATATGCAATGGGAATATGATGATCGTGTTTCGGGAAATCCAGTCCAGGATGTGATTATGCGGGATCATCCGTGATAAAAGGATTGTTAAGGAAATCCCTGAAAATGCACCAAGATAAAAATACCCGAGATTGCCGAATTTCATTCCGCTCAGATTCACAGCAGTATTTTGCGTGACAGAGACCAGGAAAGTAACAGCCAGCAAACTGGCGGTTATGGACTGTGATAAAGGATTATGGTTGATTTGTTTGAATTCAAGGTCAGAGCAAAAATGGCCGGTCCCAAAGAAAACCACCGCAACAAACGAGACTTCCAGGTTCCAGGGAAGTCTGAAGCCGATTAAATCAGGCAACGCGGGCCCAAGAATACCAAGGAGGAAGAGAAGGGCAATTCTTAATGGATAGTTTAATCTGGCGACCCAGTAAAAAATGATTGTCGTACAGAATAAACAGGTGAAATACCACAAGACGTCATTTGATATGAGGCGTGCATCTGTTCCGTAAATGAGACCGAATAAGGGCTTGAAGAAGATAGAGATGTCGTTAATGTTGAGCTGCTTTTTTACAAGACCGTTCAAGACCCAGTATGGATAAGAGAGCGCCCAGAAAGCAAGATACGGAATGACGATATTTCGCAGGTTTTTTGTGAAATAATTTTTAAAGCTGCCGGACAGATATTTTTCTTTCAGCAGGTAGCCAGACAGGAAGAAAAAGAGCGGCAGATGAAAGCTGTAGAGATATTTTTTTATTGAAGGATCAATCCCCTTGGTATGCCCGAACAAGACGAAAATGATACCCAGGGCCTTTGCCGTGTCTATCCAATATATCCGCATAATGAACATTTAGTGTACAAAGTTTCTATCCGCAAGTCTTGCGGGTAGAAATTATTTAGTAGTTCAGACCTGATCTGACAGTTACAGGTTTTTCAGACAGTAATGCTCTCAACATTTGTTAATTTAGGAGCCACATCT
>JAHJJF010000065.1 GCA_018823135.1 Pseudomonadota bacterium | reverse complement strand
CCGAGTTTTTTTCTCTCGGGCAGGAGCTTTATGCCGCTTACTCCCTCCCGGAGTGATTGTTGTACATCTTCCCGTGTGAGTCCCAGGCAGGAGATAATCCCGATTCCGGTAATGGCGACTCGTCTTTTATTTATATTCACTCAAATTTCCTATAAAACCAGTCAATTGAAAGCCCTTACGGTAACCACCAGAAACTAGTGTATATCGTCCTCTTTTTCAAGGTTATTCTTGGAGTTTCTTTATAGATATTTCATGTCATCAGGGATGATTATTTCATCGGTTGAACAGGGACTTTTTGGACGACGAATGCAATGTATAGGTCAGGTTTTTTATCGGCATTGAATTTTTATGTTTTTCTTGTACAATCCCTTAGGTGTAAAATCCATTATCCAGAATTTCACGCCAGCCAAAAAATCGACTTTTTCGAAATCGGCATATACTTCTGCCAGATAAGGGGATTTGACCTTTTATGATAAGAAATGAAATTCTGGATAAAATCAGAAAGGAGCTGTTTTATGGCTCGTCCGACTATACAAAAAATCAGCCGGATCTTTTTCTCCCCCATAAGTTTCAGATGTTGGCCCCATCGCAGGTTTTCGATTTTCTTGAAACAGTAAAGGCCAGCATATCAGAGAAAGAAATTCTGTTATACGTTCATCTGCCATTCTGTTTTACAGAATGCCTTTTTTGTAATTCTTTTCCCCATAAAGCCGAGAAAAGAATGCAACAGGAGTATCTCCGCAGTCTTCTCAAAGAGATACAATTGTTTTCAGATTCGGGGGTATTTGATGGGAAGAAGGCAAAATGTATTTATTTCGGGGGTGGGACACCGACATCGTTTGCAAACAGCGATATAAAGCTGATAATTGATACGATCAGATCGTGCATTGATCTGACTGCGAACTGTAATATTACAAGTGAAGCACATCCCTCCACTCTGGCGGATGAAAAGCGGGTAGTGGGGCTGGCTGAGATTGGCATCAACAGGATCAGCATCGGTTGCCAGACATTCGATCAGGATGTTCTCGGCCTTTGTAACAGGAAAAATACCGTAGCCCAGATAAAAAAAATCGTCAAATCCGTTCGGAAAACCGGTATGGCCATAAATATTGATATGATGACAGGCCTTCCAGGGCAAAGTATTGAAGGTTTGAAAAAGGATCTGGACATTCTGGAAACAATACGTCCGGACTCTATAGAATATATCAGGCATGAAATAGTTAACCCGCTGGTGATTGAGCTCTATGTGAAAAGGCCGGACCTAATTATCGATAATGATACCATTTTTGAAATGGTGTTCATGGCGCAGGAGTGGATGGAAAAATTCGGCTATGAGCAGAATGGGCGTTTTAGTAATGAAAAACAGTGGGGGTACAGGTATTATTGGCTCAAGGAGTTGCCGATTGTCGCCTTCGGTTCAAGGGCGAGATCCTATACCAAAACAATTTCCTTTGATAAATATGAAGAATTGTCCGTTTATTCTCTGATGACCGACAAGGGAATACCGCCGGTTGGCAGGTATATTTCTCTTACCAAAAGAGAGCAGATGTACAGGACTTTTTTTCTTTCGCTTCAGATAAAGAGCGGGCTTGATGTCAAGCTGTTTAATGACAGATATCACGAGAAACCCCTTGATGTATTCGGCGCCCTGATTAAGAAACTCAGTGAGTATGACTGTATTCAGCAGGATGAAGATTCAATCAGCTTAACACGATATGGGGCTTATTTTGTTGAAGATGTCTGCGACCGTATTATCGATACTGCCTTAAAGGAAGAATCGGACGATCTAGTGAGGGCCCCCCATTCAGAGGGATGCACATCTTCAAGGTTGTCCAACTTAATAAACTAAATGCCCAGAGCAGAGAGGAAACAGGAGAGGATTTGATTTTATGTATAGCGCATCAGATTTAAGGAAAGGATTAAAGATCAGTATTGACGGCGAGCCTTATATTGTCACCAGTTTCGAGTTTTCAAAACCAGGCAAGGGCCAGGCGCTGTACCGGACGAAAATGCGTAATATGATCAGCGGCAACGCCTTTGAGAGAACCTACCGGTCAAATGATAAATTTGAAAAAGCCTCTCTTGAAGAGCGGACCATGCAGTATCTCTATTCCCAGGGTGATGAGTATCATTTCATGGACACCAAGACCTATGAGCAAATTGTCATCACCAGGGAAAAGCTGGGGGATAACATCAAGTTCATGACCGATAATATGGATGTGCAGGTGCTGGTTTTCAGTGAGCGGCCCATTGGCGTTACCCTGCCGAATTTTGTTAATCTTACTGTTACTCTGGCCAATCCCTGGGCCAAAGGTGATACAAGCGGCAGCGATACCAAGCCGGTAACCGTTGAGACCGGCCTCGAATTACAGGTGCCGCCTTTTATTGAAGAAGGCGATAAAATTCAAATAGATACACGCACCGGTCTGTATATAACGCGGGTCAAAGAATAACCTGAACCGTGACGGTTATTATTATGCTGTTGGTTCGAGATAGTAACATGTTGTATATCTACTTATTGCTTGTTTTTTCCCCATGGCTAGTTAAGAATAACCGCCCTTCGGGGCTGGAGTTTTTATCACGATTGCTTTGTCAAAGACTGTCCGGCAGGGGAAACCCTAGCCGAACAGTCTTTTCCGTGCTCTCGAGATTAAACGACAGCTCACGGTCAAGGTTCAGATCCAGGTCTATGTCCAGGTGCTATGCTTAATCAAAGCGGCCTGAAAAAGAGAGCCGCTCTACTTCAGGCGATCCGCAGATATTTTAGTGAGAATGATTATATCGAGGTGGATACTCCGGTTCTCCTGCCTGCCATAATCCCGGAATCCTATATCGAACCGGAGCGGTCTGAAGAAAAATTCCTTCAGACCTCTCCGGAAATCTGCATGAAGAGGCTCCTCGCCACCGGGGCCTCGAAAATTTTCCAGATCTGCAAATGCTTCAGGCACGGCGAACGCGGCCGGCGGCATTTGACAGAATTCACCATGCTTGAGTGGTACCGGGTGGGTATTAATTACCATGGGCTGATGGATGAATGCGAAGAGATGCTCCGCCTTGTCGCCATTGATCTGGGCCTGGGCTCAACGATTCACTATGCAAATAGAGAAATAGCGCTGGATTCCCCTTTTGAAAGAATCACCGTTGCCGAGGCATTCAAACGCTTCGCCCCCATATCTCTTGATGAGGCGCTTTTCAATAATTCTTTTGATCAGACCTTGGTTGAGCATATCGAGCCCAACCTTGGTTTGGAGCGCCCGACCTTTCTGTACGACTATCCTGCTTCACTGGGCGCCTTGGCCAGATTGAATAAAGATGATCCATGGATTGCCGAACGTTTTGAGTTGTATGCCGGAGGATTGGAGCTGGCCAATGGTTTTTCCGAATTGACTGATCCTGCCCAGCAACGGAAACGTTTTAATCACGAAAGAGAATTGATCAAAGAGCAGGGCAGAGACCCCGGACCCATGCCTGAAAAATTTATTGAAGATCTTGCCTCCATGCCCGAAGCCGCAGGCATCGCCCTCGGTGTCGACCGCCTTGCCATGCTGGTCTTTGATGCGGAATCCATCGATGAAGTTGTCACCTTCATTCCTGAAGAATTATAGGTCTGTCGTTCATTGCTCATAAATTGGCTCCTGGATTGACAATCTCAGAAGTGGTCCCGGTACCGTCATCAAACTGGCGGCATAACAACAATGGTTTTCACCTTATTCCCGCCGCCAATCTGTCCAAACAACCGGGGCCGATTCTGTCTATCCCGGTGGCTTTTTTCATCTCAGAATTTTTAAGGAGGAATTTTGGATGAAAGATGGGCAAAAGTACGTATGATTTGAGCCCATTCTTGCTATTCTTGCATCAGCACACCTTAACACTTGAGTGTTTCCCTCTCCATCATAAGTGTTGAGACGTCCATCAGGTCGACAATTTTGACACCATCGAGCAATTGGTCTTCCTCGATGCCGAATTTTTTCAAGTCAATTTTGCAGACATACAATTGAGTATTCCCCTCACGAATTATTGAAAGAGAATGACGGACTGGAGCAATATTTTTCTCTTCAATGGTCTCCGCCACACCTTTTTGACACAATTTAGCGCCCTCCGACATGAAAAATAAAGCCATATCAGCTCCTTCTAAAACCAGGCAGGATACCAACCCCATGCTCACACTTGTCAGATGAGGATGATCAGTGGAATGGGTAATTATCATCATATATTTCTTGGACATTTCTCACCTTTCTTGCGCCAGCCCCCTGACCCCTGAAAGTCCTGCGATGTGGCATGGTCTATTTTTAAACGAGATTCCCTGCGACAATAATTGTTAAGTAGTTAATTGTTTACTTTAGCACTTTTGGTCGTCCAGAACAACATCTATTCATCGATCAGATAAAAAGTTATAAATTTTTAATTCAGATAAACAGGGATCTATTTTTTGACCTCATTGCCGTTAAAAACACAATTTTATTTGGATTGCGTCTGGTAAACAGCCAAACCAAGATGCTCAGCTGTTATTGAGTTTTGGGGGGATCATCTTCAAGCTGGCCAGGAATAAATAATGTATCGCCCCTTGTTCTCCCGAGATCGTGTCATTTTTGCCACGGATTTTCTAGTCCTCTCAAGTTAGTTTTCCTTCAGGAACGAAATATTCTCGCTTCAACAACCCGAAAACATTGGTAATTTATCGTTTCTTGATTTTGACGGAAATAATTGGCGCACGAATTGCAGAAGTTAGGGCATCATTCAATTTATTCCGTTACCACCAAGAAAGGATTCAGATGAATACTTATTGTGGCGCATATACAAATTACATATTTCCATACAAGTTCTATGCAATTCTATTGATAGTTTTTGTAATTATGTCAGCCCATGCAGGTGCAAGTGCAGCCGACAAAGCACCCAGTTACCAGCTGCCCTACCTGGGGTTTCATCTCGGCGCCGCTCAAGTCAGCAATGACAGCTTTGAAAGATCTGCCGCTTATGGGGTTTTGGGTGGGGTCTACGTGTTTAAAAATACAAGTGTGGAATTAGGCTATACAAAGTTTGAGCCCTTTGATCATAAAAGGACCCCTGGGACCTGGATTGAGGTTCAGGGGGCGACATTGGGCATTGCCCACCGTTTCGACCTCACCAAATGGTTCGCCCTGCGACCCGGAGTCGGAGCGCATTTCTGGAATGCTGATGGTTACTATTATGGTCACTTCACCGGTGAGGACAGGGGGATGGACCTGACAATGAACCTGGCACTGCTATTCACTGTAAAAAACAGGGTGTTTTTCATGTTGAACACAAGGTGGCTCGATAGTGTTTCAGGTGCCGATATCTGGCACCAATCACTTGGCGCAGGAGTAAATTTCTGATCATGCAAAAAACTATCATCTTCAAATTCATTCAATTTTATGTATTGGCGTTTTTTCTGGTCTTGAGCATGCATGGCTGCGGTGACCCGGGAAGCAACCATGTATCCTCAAGAGGAGTCACTACGGAATCCATATCCGCTGACATGCATGTGAGCAGCTCGGACGGCGAAGTGGTCACTGTGGAAGCTGCCATCAAAGAGGGGACTTTTGCAAGCGGCTTTTACATTGATCTGGCACCGGAAGATATTTTCATGGCCTCGGTGGTGGGTGAACCTTCAAGTGTCCGGATCAACGATAATCTGTTTGAAAATACCTCCCAGCTAGAAGAAAAGTACAAGCGGCTGACACAGGGCACACGGGATGTTTTCGGCATATCACAGGATGGAATCTGGTATTACACAACCTTTGGGGGAACCGATGAAAACACGGAAATTACCATTTCGCTGCTGCGCGAGCAGCAAAATGACGCCCCCCGGACAATAGTCAAGTTGCCGCCGGCATTTGAAATTTTAGAGCCGCTTGCAGGACAGGCTTTTTCCAGAAGCAGCGATGCCATCACCGTGGGCTGGAATCAGGGTTCCTTGGGAGATGTAATGCGGCTCAAAGGTTTTGTGAGTTGCCTGAATAATTCCAATGGTGTCTGGTCTTCTCCTGAAATAACCGATACCGGCAGTTATGTGATAAACGCCGGCACTTTCAGCGGCTATACCGGCAGCTGCAGCGTTTCTATTGGAGTAGAGCGATTCCGGCTGGGTCAGCTTGACCCTGCATTCGGAAATGGCGGTAAAATTGAGGCACACCAGTACAGGATGGTTATGATTTTCACCGTTGAATAGAGAGCGGCAAGAGGTCAAATCTGTATTTTGGTAACCCAGTCATATCAGCCAGTCAGCAAATCAAGTGGTATCAAGTTTCTTCTGGATCATCTGGAGGTCTATCCAGGTGGCTTTTTTCATTTCTGGATTCTCAAGGAGGAATTTAGGATGAAAGGTGGGCATGAGCAGGGCGCCCATGAAATTATGGAAACGTCCACGCAAGCGGATGAGCAGTTCGTTGTTTTTGAGCAGGGTTTGGGCGGCAACGACCCCCATGGTGCAGATGACTTTCGGGGAAAGCACGGCGATCTGCCGGAGCAGAAAGGGATTGCAGGTGGCGATTTCTTCAGGTTTCGGGGCGCGGTTTCCCGGGGTATGGCATTTAACCAGTTGGGTCAGATAGACGTCCTTGGTGTCAAGGTTTATCGCCGCAAGCATCTTGGTGAGCAGGTCTCCTGCCTCGCCGCTGAAAGGGCTGTTTTGCAGGTCATCCTCAATCCCTGGCCATTCGCCGATTATCATCAGGCCGGACCGGTTGTTTCCCTCGCCGAAAACGAGATGGGTTCTGGTTTCGCAAAGCCCGCATCTTTTGCAATCGCCCAGATCTTCACGCACCGCCTCGAGGTTTGCATCGCCTGCCTGTAAAAGCGGGCTCTCTTCGGCGGTAATGGTTTTTTGAAATGGGACGGTGCCGGGGTGAGAATATTGTTTACCTGCCGGGTGTATTTCGGTGCCGATATTTTTAAGGAATTGTTCGATCTCCGGGGTGCGCGGGTAGTGGTCAATGCCCAGGGAGTTATGATATCCCATGAGCTTTCTGACTTCTTGAAGGATGCGGATTTTGTTTTTATCTAAGTTTGGCATCTGGGGTATTCCGTTCTGAAGTTGTCTTTTTTGTACCATCATAGAGTTTCTTCCACAACCAGATAGTATAAATCCGATTATAATGTTGACCTTTGACTCTGGAATCCGAAATTGTAATTGCAAAACCGTGCATAAAATTGTTTCAGTAGAGAGTCATTCAGACGGAATAATATGAAATTGTACCAGAAGAAGTGAGCGAAAAATGGGCATATTCAGGCAACTTGGTTTTGATTCCGAAAAAACAATTGATTGGGAGATCACCCCTGCCCTGACCTACGGACTGTTTGAGTGTCGTGGGGATATGGAAAAAATCAAAACCAGTGATGAACGGTATTATTATTTTCATATTGATAATTGGCAGAAACCGGCCAGACTGCGCCTTATGGAGAGGGGCTTGCGCTATCAAGGGTGCTGGCCACAATTGATGCGCCCCGGGAAGTGATTGACCAATGTGTTCGAGATCAGGGCAGGGCGATAAAAGAACAGAATTATTCAATAGAAGAAAGGCTCCGCAATTGGCTTGAGGAGCATGTTGTTCATGAGACGCAAAGTCCGCGGGTTTTGCCGTTTCTGGAAACGCCTTTGTCGGTGGATGCCCCTGAGGCCGGTCTGCCCGGTCCTGATGCTCCGCTCCCGGTAATTAAACCCTGCTGTTTAAGAAAAGATTCCCTGTCCGTTTCCGAAGTGATGATTGAACCCCTTGTTCGCAAACATGATTTCTTTGAGAGTTTGTATAATCCTACCGGCATGTTCACCCATTATCTCATTGATAATCAGGATAAGCTTACGGTGACCGATATGGTGACCGGGCTTGTCTGGCAGCGCGGCGGCTCAGGGTATGTTTCCCGCAGGAAGCTGTTTGACTATGTCGCGGAGATGAACAGCAAGAAATTCGCCGGGTTTGATGACTGGCGGCTTCCGACAATTGAGGAGGCGTTGTCCATTTTGCGTTGCGGGAAAAAAACCGTTGATTTTTATCTTGCTGAATGCTTTACCCGAGAGCAGGGTTATATTTATACGGCGGATCGGCGTTCCCCTGGCGGATACTGGTTCGTCGACTTCAGGCAGGCCCGGGTGTACTGGGCTTCAGGGTCCTGTTTTTCAGGAGGCTTCGAAAGGCTTTGCCGGTCTATTCATGAACTGGCTTGAATATTTCAGCTATTGATTTCTCCCTGATTTTTTCCAGGCAATCATTCAATGCTTCGATTTTTGAAGTTCCTCTTCCCACAAATCGTTTTCTGGCCCTGGTGATAAGCGAAATCGGCCGGGCGATGAAGATGCCTTTGTCATTTCCGGCAATGATCTCAAATATCTTAATGGGGATATTGACGTTTCGCCGGTTATTGAAACTGTATTCAGTTGTTTCGGCCAACTGTTCTTCCCCGGTCAGTTCGATTATTTTTGCCATGTGTTACTCCAGTAAAAAAGGATTATCAATTCGGACTGGAATCGCAACGAATATAACTCATTCTTTGATTACAACCACAGATAGATCATGTCAAGGGAAGGTGTTTATAGCTGTTAAAAATGTGTCACTTTTTCCGGAAAAGTTGACAAAATTCCGGAATTATGGAATACATTGCACTGGGTGGCAATATTCCTGTTAGTGCTTTTACTTATTGGAATAATTAGGTTATCTCATTTTATTGTTGATATGGCTTCATTTTTGCATTAGGTATTCATTGCGTTGATACTTGATACCGAGTTGTGGTTTATTGGAGGGAAGTAGATGGATTTGCGTGAGGTTGTAAAGATACTAATGGAAAGCCCGTTTTATTTCAGGATGACTCTTGGCGAACGCCTTGAACTTGTGAGAGAGTTTTGTTGTCAGCATGGCAACAGAGTTGGATCACCCCGGAAGTAAATTCCGGTTTTTCTATTACCAAAACATGCCGGGCAATTGTGTCTGGCACCCTGTGAAATTATCCTGTAATACCCCCGTGTTGTTGCTTGTTCAGTGTCTATTCTTAACTATTCCCTTGAGTGCTTGCTGCAATCAATAATCCCCCAAGCTGCTTTTGCCCCATCAGCCCAATGATTTTTTGTGGAAATATGTCATCGGCTGCTATGTGGAGTGGTGCCGGATGAATTCTTTTCAAAGACCGGCGGTTCAGGATAGGGGCATGAGCTCCTGGAGCATTTTTCTCATGACCGGACTGTCCCAATTTCTGCCGCCGATCATTCTTGAGCGGAGAACCCCTTGGGTGTCAATGATAAAGGATTCAGGTACGCTGGTAACGCCATAGGCCTTGATTGTGCTGTCATCCTCATCAATCAGGACAGGAAGGTTTACGCCTAATTTTTGGAGAAATTTGTCAGCCACTTTCGGGTCATCGTTGGCCAGAATGGTAATCATTTTGAAAGGTTTCCCCTCGAGGGATTGATTTAAAGCCTGCATGGATGGCATTTCCTCCCGGCAAGGCGGACACCAGGTAGCCCAGAAATTCAGGAAAATGACATTGCCGCGGAGATCCGATAGTCGCCAGTATTTACCGTTGGAATCTTTCAGGTGAAAATCAGGCGCTGGTTTGTCGACAACGGCCTTGACATGAAAGTCAGAGTTTTCCCGGCAGGAGCTCAGCAGAAGAATCGGCAGAAGAACAAAGAAAAGAAAAATAATTTTTTTATCGGTAAGCACCTGGGGCCTCATAAATGTATCAAAAAAAGAGAGTTGCATCTGTGATAAGTTGATGATTGCGAGACATTTTCGAAGTCATCATGTTTGATCGCCACAGAGTTTGGTCCTGGGAAATTGTAACCCGGAGGAAAAAATATACGCCGACTTTTTTTCCTGATTCGCCAGTGCGCTTATGATGTTCTGTATTCTTTCTGCTGTGGCTGGATGGGTTGAGAGATAGGGCGGTATTTTTTCCGAAAGATCATCTATATGGCTTATATTCTCGAAAAAGTCAATCATTCCCTGTGGATTAATTCCTGCGGCCAGCATCAGTTCAAAGCCCAGCTGGTCAGCTTCTTCCTCGTTTTTGCGGCTGTATTGAAAGTGATCGAGGATTTGTGCGCCATGCATGGCGATTTTTGCAAAACTGTCCTGATTGCCGAAGATCATCTGCAGCATGAGTGTTGATGAAAGGCCTTTGAGCATGTTTTTGGTCGCATGTTTCTGTAAGATATGCTGCATTTCATGGGCCAGAACCCCGGCAACTTCCTCGGCATTTTCAGCGGCTTTTAGGAGCCCGGTGAAAATAATTATCTGGCCGCCCGGTGCTGCAAAGGCATTTACCATATCGCTCTTTACGAGACTCACCTTGAAAGTATAGGGGTGGTCCGGGGCTGCGGCGTTGAGTTGTTTGATAATCTGCTCAAGGGCCAGGATGGTTTCTTTGGAATCGCATTCCGTGAATTGGATACCGAATTGGGCTTTCACTGAAGCGCCGAGTTTTTCTTCCCACGATAAGGGAATCAGGTTGGAAAAGGTCTCGATACCTGCCGGAAGACCCCAGACATAGCCGGATATCAGGAGAATGACCGTAACGGCAATTCCAAGCCCCAAACGGGTATTGCTCCTGCTCACCCCTGGTTTTACCGAGCCGATTCCGGTTTTTTTGAGATCAAGCAGAAACCTGCGGTCTGAAATGACCAGCGCCTGAACAGGGTCGTCACCGTATTCAAGACGGATTTTTTCTCCCGCATAGGCCCCCTGGGTTTGCGTGGTGTGAGCACTCGGCCAGAAATGAGCATGCCCGGCTGAATCGGTAAACTCGATCCCCTGTTCCGTGCAGATGACAAAAACCGCCTCAAGTGCCGCGGTTTTGCCATCCAGGTAATGTCCCTGGCATTGTTTATTCATAGTGTTAATCGCGTTAAATTATTCCGAAATCGAATATCCCCCCATCAATGTCAAGGTAATCGGCAACCCCTTCACCAGCGGCCTGGGCAGCTTTGGCGTCCTGGCTGATTTTCTCAAACGCCGGAAGGCCATTAAATGCGAGATATTTACATCGGAAGTTCATGGTTCTGGTAACAACCCAGGGCGTTGCGATGCCGATGGTGAAAATAAACAGCAGGATATTGCCGACAATAAGATGAAACAGGGCGCCGCCGGTCACCGTTGATTTGAAGGTCATTCCCGGAAATTTTGTGTGTTCCCAGTGATAGCGCTCAAGCCGGGCCATGAACCAGAAAAAAGTAATTCCAAAGGTGAGAAGTGCGAGCAGCACGGCAAAGAGAAACGGCATGAAAAGATCTTTACCTTTGCCGTCATAGGAAAACGGCGTGTTGCCGTAATTGCTGTTGTTGAACCAATAGGCGCGCAGTCTGGTCTGGAGAAAAGGATAGAACATCCCCAGAGTCAGCAACACCGCCAGGTTGCCCCAGACATGCAGCCAGATGCCCTCCCGGAATGTTCCCCGGAAGGATAATCGGATACCTCTCCAGGAGCTGCGGCTCAGCCGATACCTGGCGCAGCCCACTTTTGCAAAACCGAGCAGCGCCAGGAACGCTACATAAAAGACTCCCATGAAGGCCATGTGTACCCCTTTCAAGACATTGACCAGGCTATATTGCAGCAGGTTGATCACCAGATACCCGAAAATGATAATCCCCATGCCCTTGAGCCAGCCGATAAAAAGTTCCTTGCCGGTACCGAAGTAGGTGAATCTGGCGTCCATGAGTTCAAGTTGACTGTAGAGATATTTTCTGACCCTGGCTTTCCCCCAGAAACGATAAAAGCCGAGAGTGATAATTCCCAGAAGAAAATTTACAAACTGGATGCCGAAAAGCGTGCCGCCGTTGCCGTGAAAAGTCAGTTTGTTTATCGCAGGCGTATCGGTGGAATATATTGCGGTTTCAGTGAGAATCAGTGGAGGGGGCGTGTCGTTTTCAGAAGAATCCGTGGCGTCTGCTGATTCTCGGGCCTCCATTTCATGAGGATGCATTGCTTCTCCTGGATCGGAAGTTGCCGCATCAGGTGCATCCGGCTGTGGGGTTGGGTTTGTTTCATCCGGAGAGATCGTAAAAACCATACTGCAGTTCGGGCATTTGATCTTGCCGTGGGTTCTATGGACTTTTTCTTGTTCAATGGACCCTGATGATCCGCATTCTGGGCACTGGACGCGGATGAGCGGCATGTTTCCTCCTTATGAAAGTTTTCGGCAGCAACCCAAGCAACTGGTTAATTGTCGCTGACTTTTACTGCGATTGAACCGGAGCGCTTAATGAACCAAGAAAGGATTCAAGATAAAGCAGATCTTCATCGGTCAATTCGCCATGTATGATGTCGGTGGCAAAGCCTTTGTTTTTGCCTGACGTTCGTTTTTTTGCCTCTTGCTGATAAAAGTGCAGCACTTCGGTAATAGTTTTGAACTGGCCGGCATGCATGTAAGGTGGCCGGTCAACAACATTTCGCAAGGATGGGGTTTTAAAAGCTCCGAGGTATTTTGTCGTGTCGGTATCGATATATTGCAGTTCAGCACAATCACCTGGTCCGGCATCACTATGGGAACTCAGGCAATTAAACTCGTTTGCCATGACCTGGGTGATCCCTGCGGCACGTCCGACATCCCTTTTCAGACCCTTGCGGTCCGGCACGCCGACATTATGGAAATCATTGTTGGTGAATAATGGTCCGTTATGGCAGTTGATGCATTTTGCCTTACCAATAAACAGTTTGAGGCCGAATGCCTGGTCGGGGTTTAAATGCTTAACCGCCTCATCAAGGTCATTATTTAAAATTGCCTGAACATAGCTATCAAAGGGGGCGGCGCTGGGCATAATTGTCCGGACAAAGGCGGCGATCGCCTTGCCGATGTTTGCGAAAAAAATACTGATCGCTTGCCGGTCCTTGGTGTCAATGGCGTTCCAGAGCGCGTGTATTTCTTGATTATCCGTGGCGGGTCGGGCTTTGTCGGAGTATTTTTCATCCAGTTCAGGAACGGGGCCGAAAACGGTTTCGTATTCTTCGCGGTAGAACTGGTGAATGATGATGGCGCATTTTGTCCTGCTGATCCCATGCTCCAGCGGATTTTCAATAGGTCCCAGCGCCTGACTCCACAGGCTGTCGGCGCGTCCATCCCAGAACTGCCAGGGGCTGTATGCCATGCCGGCAAGGGGCATGGATCTTCTGGTGGTATCCTCAATGCCGTGCGCCAGCGGCAGATTATCGGTAAAGGTTTTTTCCGGAATATGGCAGGTGGCGCAGGATACCTTGCCGTTGGCGCTCAGGCGTTCATCGGAAAAGAGTTTCTTTCCGAAGGATACGGCCCCGGGCTTGGTGTCATAGGCGTTTGAAGGGTCATCCGGCAAGGGGGGGAGCGAGCCGAGCCACAGGGACTGGAGGAATTCTTTTTCCTCACTAGTCCAGGTATGAACATCCGGATGGGCGGCATAAGAAATTCCGGGAAAAAGATAGATCAGCAGGCCTGTGGAGATGAGAATTTTTTTGAACATAGTCTTTATCATTTTTCGCAATCTCGTTGCAGTTGTTTTCCTGGGAACAAGCCTTATTTGAGATCGAGATTGAAGGTCACGGCATCAGTGCCCTGGGGCGTGTCCAGATAAAAATTCACCGCCCACCAGCCGGGCATGGTGAACTTCATTCCCTCAATGATATAGACACCCGGTTCGGTCTCCATGGTGGCTTGGGGTTTTGTCGGCATGCCGTGGCCGTGCTCCGGCATGTCGCCGGTTATTTTGATTTTGACATCCGAAACCGGTTTGCCGCTTCGGTCATGAATTTTAAGGGTCCAGGAGTGGATCTTGTTCAAGGGAATCCTGTTCAGGTCTGTTGCATAGGAAACATTCAGCAGTTTGCGCTCTGACACCGTGCTGGTGGTGAGATTGATTTTTTTCGGTTTTTGTGTCGGCTGGTCAGGATGGCCCTGGGAGGAATGCATGCCTTCATGCCCCATATTTTTTTTAAGCGTTACATCGGGAAAAGAAAAAACCGCCTTATCAAGCTGGTTTCCTGCAAGAATAGTTATGGTGATTTCCCAGAGGCCTTCCATGGTAAGATTGACATTGTCGACATTGTAGAGCCCTGCGCCGATTTCGGTGACCACCGGTTCTTCCATTACCCCATGGTTATGTTCCGGCATGAAAGGGGCCACTTTGATGCTTGCCTCTTCGAGATCTTTGTTGCCCTGGCCGTGAATGATAATATCAAGGGAATTGGGACCGATGAAAAGATCCCCTCCTTTAAGCACCATTTCAACACTGAACAGATTGTTTTCAGTAACCGCAAAGAGGCTTTCGGCATAATGGGCCTCGAATTTGGCATGCTTGTCGCCTTGGTGTTCGTGTCCGCTTCCGGTCATGTGCTGCATATTGCATCCATACAGGCTGAGAATAATCAGTGCGGCAAGAAAAATCCTCATAAGCATCTCCTCTTTAGTGGAATTTTATCTTTATACTAAATGGTTCGGGATAATTATTATAATTGTTTTTTAGATTAAACGCGGAGCTTGGCACTTTTCTGAACATGATAAGGCGAAGACGCATTTATTCAAGAAAGTGAAGTCGGTATCTTTTCAGACGCTTTCTCAATGAGACTGCATCGGGGACGATGCCTTCCAGTGCAGCCCAGAAAAGCGGCCCGTGGTTTTTTATTCTGGTGTGCACCAGTTCATGGATCAGAATGAAATCCATGAGTTCTTCCGGGAGACTTAGGAGCTTTAGATTGAGATTGATATTGTTTTTGGAAGAACAGCTCCCCCAGAGGGTTTTCTGATTCTTGACAAAAACTTTCTTGTAATGATAACCGTGTTCTCTGGCAAGGGCGTCAAGCCGGGACAGCAGTTTATCCCGGGCCTGGGCTCTGCTCAGTGCGTTGTTTCTCACCGGCAGATCGCCGTGTTCAATCTTTGTTTGCCTGAGCCGTGCAAGGCTTTGCGACATCCAGGGGATTTTATTGAGAATGAGCTGCTGTGCAAGGCTGAAAGAAATGCCCTTGGGGACTGCGACGCGGATGCCGTATAATGGCATGACTGTAATGCAGAGCCGTTTGGCGCGATTGCTTCGTTCAAGGAGTACCGGACCGACACCTGGAATTATAATGGATTGAGATGACGGTTGTTTCATATGAATTTGATTTCCTGCCGGTTATTGCCTGGCAAATACTATTCGAAAAGTCAATACGATCAAACCTCATCGAATGGCATGAAAGTCGGGTTAGAGTTTGACCTCAATATCAATTTCCTTATCCGATGAAAAGAAAGACCCTTGCCGCTTGACTTTTACCAACACGGGTTTATCGGTTTTTTTGAAAAGCATTTCAATTTTTAATGCAGATATGTCTGGGGCAGCCACACCGTCTATGGTCAGGATAATATCTTTTTCTTTTATCCCTGCCTGTTTTGCACCGCCGTGCTCTGAAAGCTTGGTAACCAGAATGCCAGCATCGGTGTCCTCGAGTAAAACGCCTAGAATGGCTGCCTGGGGCAGGGAGGAAGACGGCATGTGCACCAGATAATCAGCATGATTCGGATCAATCTCGCCATCAGCGGCATTGACCACAACCGCCTGTTCAACGTCAATTCTTCTTTTCACTCTCGGCGGGATGGCATTTTCCTTCACTGCGTGTCCCTGGCCAATGATAACAACCATTTGATCATCGGGGTGTTGTCCAAGATAGCCGGCGATGGTCTCAGCCATGGTTTCATCCCACAAGGCCTGGGATTGCAGGAAATTATTGAATTTATCCGGTTCGGTGTCTGAACGGCTATGAAGCATGTAAAAGCCGGCAAGCCGCTCTCGATATCCGGGGATATCCAGAGCCCGGTCATTAGGGATTGACTCGTGCTGCTCTCCGTCAAGCCCTGACACCCCATCGCCCTTGAATACTGTGCTGACAATTTCTTTTTCGAGATTGAGGGCGACAATGGGCACGTGATGCAGGCGGGCAAAGTTGATAATGTCGCGATACAGGCGATAGTCGTAACCCCATTTTTTGAAGTAGGATGATTCCTTGAGAAAGGTTCTTTCGTCGGTTTTTCTGGCAATGTAATTATCAATCGCCTGCTGGTCGACTCGTGAAAACATTTCCATGCCGATGGCCAGGTTGGGGTTCAACTCGTACAGCGCCCTGATAATTTCAAGCTGCAGAATGTGGTCCTCGTAGCGCGTATGGTTTTCTCCGACATAAACCACCCTTTTCTTGGCTAGGTCGTTGATAATCGACTCGAAAGCCAGGGTCTGCCTGGTGGCGAACCCCCGTGGGGGTGGCTTCAGGTGATAGCGTTGTCCAGATTCTGTTGCTTTAGTTTCCTTGGATTGCAGGCGGCCGTTTTCAAAATGCAGATAACTGTATTTGCCGTAATGCTTGAGTTTCCCCAGGGCGGCATTAAGCTCATTGTCTGTGGAGGCACTGACCAATATCGCAGTGGTTTCGATATTTAACGGATTGGTCCGGACATCAAGGGTGAAGCCGGATTCTTCGTGGCCTGCGGTTGCAAAGATTGCCCGGGCCGGCGCCAGATCGGCACCCATGAATATCACCGAATGCCCGGCAAGCAGTTCATCCGTTGTTTCCGCGGCAGAGATCACATGGCCTTCTTCAAAGTGAAACATCTCGAGCAGCGGCCCATAAATCGTCTTCTCGGACTTGTCTTTGACCACCGCAAGTTTATGGGGTTCTCCCAGGAAGCGTGACCATACGGGCGGCAGTTCATTGCCGGTGAGTTGGCGCATGAGGTCGTAGTTTTGGTCGATTATCAATTCAAGGGGGGTCTGGGTCAGGGGGATTTCAATCGGGGTTTCCTTTTCAGTGACGGAAACTGTTTTGTGGATTTCTCCGCCCATGGTTTTGATCAGCATCGGTACTTCGAGTATGTAGGCGTTTTCGTTTTCCTGGACAAGTTTGAAAAGAAGAACGGGTCTACCGTCTCTTTCTTCCGATTTGAGGTCAAGCACGACAAGTTTCGGGATGTCGGTGCGCTCAAGCCATTGGGAAAAGAATTGGTTCATATCGGAACTGGTGACTTTCTCAAAACTTGCTTTAAGGTCGTCCCAATCCGCATCGCGGCCCTGCATTCTCGTGTAGAAATCGCTTATTGCCTTGAAAAACACCTCATCATCCAGCTTGGTGTAGAGCATGTGAAAGACCATCATGCTCTTGGAATACCCCACCGCCGCATGGGCTCGCTGGGTAGGGTCGAGATGGAAGGCGGAGGTGAATTGTTTCAAGGAAATGGCATTGTCCTTGTTCACATAGCTGGCATATTTTATCAGTTGATTCTTACGGAAAACCGCATCCTCGTTTTTGTCCCGGTCATACAGGTGGTCGGCGAGATAAGTAGTCAGGCCTTCTGCCCAGTTGCCGCGAGCATAATTAATGTCAACGCTGTTTCCGAACCAGGAATGGACTACCTCATGGCCAAGGGAGGTTTGGGTGATAAACGGCAGGCGCACCACTGCCTGGCCCAGAAGGGTATAGGTCGGCATGGCAAAGCCGGTTGGCAGCCGGTTTTCCACCACGGAAAAACGATTGTAGGGATATGGCCCGATGAGTTTTTCATAGCGGTCAAGATACGAGAGTGCCATTTCCTGATACTCGGCAACAAGGTCTTTATCTTCCGGGAAGAAATAGGTGTAAAGCGCTTTGCCGTTGCCGAAAGGAGTTTGTGCGATAACATAGGGGCCGGCGGTGAAATGAATGTCATTGACCGGATACGGAAAAAGGAACTCAAATTCTTTGCCCCGCGGGGTTGAGGTCTGTTTTATTTCCTCGGCCTCGGCGATTGCTTCAAAATTTTCAGGGACCGTTGCGGTGAGCTGATGGATTGCCTTAAGATCAAGCACCGGATGCCAGTGACCGCTTAAAGTTATGCCTGCTTTGCTGACCAGGTTGCCATGCATGCCGTTTTCATCGGCTAATTTTTTTTCAAATGAAATGGAGACGATTTCGGATTTTGCGGCAGGTTCCAGGGAAAGGGTTTTCTTTGAATCGTCTAAAGTGAAACCGGAGCCGGTATAGGAAAAACCCAGGATAGTCAGGTCTCCTAAATGAATAACTGCCCTGGTATCCGGTGGCAGTTCGATAAACGAGGCACCGGTAAAGGATGGTGCTTCAAGGTCAAAGGATATTTTAATCCTGTGCAAGGCTGGAGTTTGCGCCGCATTGATTTCTTTTACACTGAAAAAGCAAAGGGTAAAGACAAGAAAGGGAATCAAGAGCCAGGTATTCATTTTAGAATCCTTGTTGCATTCGTAAAAAGTTTCGTTGTCATCAACAGGGCCTGATAAAATTAAGAGGTTGGGTGCAGAATGCCTGTCGGCAGAGTGATTTTTACTGGGATGATAACCCTTAACTTCCTGTATTGATGGAGTTTTCTTGAATCCATTGCTGCAATGCTCTGAGGGCATTTTCTGCACGGTATTGTCCTCTTAATTTTTTAGGTATTTTTTGGGTGAAATCCGGAAAAAGCCCGAAATTAACATTTGAGGGCTGAAATTTTTTCACTTCCGTATTGGTGAGGTGCGAGACAAGTGCACCCAGCGCTGTAACCACCGGTGGGACAATGAAATCCTCACCCCGCACCGACCGTGCGGCATTTATTCCGGCAAGGATTCCCATGGCGGTTGATTCTACATATCCTTCCACTCCAGTCAGCTGACCGGCAAGGAATATATTGTTTGCTCCCTTGAATTTCAGCGTGGGATCAAGCACTGCCGGGGCACAGACAAAGGTGTTCCGGTGGATGCTTCCCAGGCGGAGGAATTCCGCCTTAGCCATTCCCGGAATCATCGAGAAAATCCGTTTCTGTTCGGCATAGGTGAGTTTGGTCTGGAAGCCCACCATGTTGTAGCTTGATTTTTCACGGTTTTCCTGGCGAAGCTGTACAACGGCATAGGGTATTTCACCGGTTGTCGGGACTGGTAAACCTACGGGTTTCAACGGTCCGAAGCGAAGGGTTTCATCGCCCCGTTCAATCATCACCTCTATTGGCAGACATCCTTCAAAGTATTTTTGTTCCTCAAAAGACTTGAGCGGCACTTTCTGGGCGTTGCGAACAGCCTCAATGAAATTTATGTATTGCTCCTTGTTCATCGGGCAGTTGAGATAATCCCCCGGGCCTTCCTGGTAGCGTGAGGCCTCATATACCGTGTTGTAATCAAGGGAGTCAGCAGCGATGATCGGCGCGATTGCATCATAAAAAGCCAGGTGCCTGACTCCGGCAAGAACAGCAAGGGCCTCTGCCAGAGAATCCGAAGTCAGCGGCCCGGTTGCAATGATCACCGGCCCTTTGCTCTGGGGAATTGCGGTTATTTCATCCCGCACCACAGTGATCAGCGGGTGGTCCTGGATTTGCCTGGTGATTGACTCGGCAAATTGTTCCCGGTCCACGGCCAGGGCTTTGCCGGCAGGCACTCGCGTCTCTTCTGCGGTGGCGATGATCAGCGAGTTGAGTTGCCGCATTTCCTCTTTGAGCAGCCCCACGGCGGAGTGAATATCTGCGGAGCGTAAAGAGTTGCTGCAGACCAGTTCCGCAAGGTTCGGTGAGACGTGGGCCGGGCTGAATTTATTCGGCTTCATGTCATAGATGATTACCGAACAGTTGCGGTTTGCCGCCTGCCATGCGGCTTCGCAGCCCGCAAGGCCGCCGCCGATGACGGTTATGTCTGCATTTTGTTGTGGAATTTCTGATTTCATGGGTTCCATTAATAATTATTTCTTTTAAGAAAGCCAGACTTTTTCTGAATATCCAAGAAGATGATTTAAATATCTGATTACCATTAATCTTCCGCCAGTTCCTGGTAGCCACACTTAAAGTCAAAATGACAACTGTTGTAACGGATTTTCAGGGAATGAAGATTCTATGGGACGATTTGATCCGACAAATGTAAAGAACCGCCCTCGCTATTCTGCGGCGTGGTAGTTCTTTGCTGGTGTGGGATTTGCATGAATAGTACCGGAAATATTCCGGAGTTGAAATTGGAGCAAGGGTGTGATAGGTTGCTTTTTGGTCCGGCAAAGTCGAGTTTTTTTTAAAAAAAATCGATGAAAAGCTGTTTTTTATAATCCTATCGCTAACTATCAGCCATTTATCTTGAAATTAAATTGTATAGTAAAAGATCTCTTTTTTGTCACGATACTGATTCTTATTGCGTTGGGTTTAAGAGTTTTTTTTCTGATTTATATTGATATCCCTTTTGTATTCAGAAAGTATCCATATTTTGCCGATCAGTTAATAAACGGCATTGACATTAATACCCGCCTTTTGGATTTAAGCCCATTTTATTTATATTTTGTGGCAGCAGTCAAAAAGTATTTTAATACGGATATTCAAACATTAAAATTTCTTCATGCATTAATCGGCACCTGCAATACTCTGTTGTTGTTTCGCTTGGGAAAGATAATTAAAAACACAGGAGTCGGTCTGGTTGGCGCTTTCCTGTATGCCTGCTACGGCAATGGCATTGCCCTGGAATTATCATTGGAACCTCTGGTCTTTTATGAGTTGTTTACGCTTCTGACGGTAATGGTTTTGATGAGTTTTACTGTAACGAAGCAAAACGATTATAAGTTGTATGTCTATGTTTTGCTGGCAGCAATATTTTCCGGGATATCAATATTAATAAAACCTAACTTTGTTTTATTTATCCCGGTCGCGTTATTGACATTCTTTTTTGTTCTTAAGAAAAGAATATCCGCACAAAAAAATTGTATTCTATCGGTAGGATATGTCTTAATAACACTTGCTGTGGTCAGCCCTGTGACCATCAGAAATTATAACAAGTTTAATGATTTTGTATTGGTGACAGCGGATTACGGCAAGGTGTTTTTCCATGGCAACTCGAAAGGTTCAAGCCCGTTTTTTCCGAAGCACCTTCCCTATGAAATACAGGGCTCCTGGGGGCCAGACGGTGAACATGAAAAATTCAGGAAAGCAGCAGACATTTTATCAGGGAAGGCTTTATTGCCCTCTCAGGCGGCCAGGTACTGGGTATCGGTAACCCTGAAAGATATTTTTTCTGATCCGTTCAGTTACTTATTGCTGGAAATCCAGAAGTTCCAGCTGTTTTTTCATGAATATGAAATACATTATCTTCTTTTTCCATTTATAGAATATCAGGAGACTAAGGCTCTGCCGTTTATCCGATACGGATTGATTTCCACTTTAGGTCTATTGGGGATTATCATTATGTTTTCTGAAAGGAAGAAGCTGATTCCGTTGTATGGAATTATTTCCATCTATCTGATTTCTGGAATGATGTTGCTTGTTAGTTCGCGTTATCGAGCACCGGCAGTACCTTTTCTATGTCTTTTTGCAGCCTTATTCTTAAATCGATTCATTGAATACCTGAAGAAAAGAGAGATGAAAAAGATTGCGGTTGCAATCGTGCTATGTTGCATACTCTTTTATATAAATCATTCTTTTTATGCTGATGAAATTAAGTTTCGAGACAATTTCCTGCAAGAGACTTACATCAAGAAAATGACAACAAATAACTGACCTGAATTATGGAGCAAAGCTTACCCCCCGAAAAATAGCGATGCCCGGAAGTAGAATTTTTTCGTAAGATTACTTGAAGGGGATTCTGAGTGAAAAAGTTCATTCAGAATTATGTGAAAACAGGTCAACCTAGTCAATACAAAGAACTTCTAAGGCAGCAACTAAAGTTGTTTCAGTCAACCGAATACCACGCTGCTTTGCGGCGGGGTTGGTTGTTGCAAGGTAGTGTCAAGGGCCACTCATTAAGCGGCCCGGGATTCTTTTATCTAGCAGATTGAAGGCTTTTCTCAGCTTGCAAGAGTCTTATAGACGTTCAAATCCCCTTAAAAAAAACGGCCCAGTCTTAAATAAGAAGGAGCCGCTTTACTGTCATATTTAAAGGAATTGAGGCTTGTCAGATGCCCAGTTCCTTCTTGATCGCATTGACAACAATGTCACTTGAGGTGCCGACGACTTTTTTCAGCAGGCCGGCTTTTTCATAGAAACCTGCGAGGGGCGCGGTTTTTTCATTGTAGGTGTCCAGGCGATGGCCGATTGCTTTTTCGGTCTCATCGGCACGTTGAACGATGGCGCTGCCGCATTTATCACAGATACCTTCTTTTTTCGGAGGCATGCTTTTTATATTATAAATGGCCTGACAGCTTGTATTTTCGCAGGTGCGGCGGGTGCAGAGACGATCAAAGATGACATCGCGGGGCACCTGGATATCGACAACCATGTCCAGTTTGATCTTCAGCTTTTTGAGCAGTTGGGTCAAGGCCTCTGCCTGGGGAATTGTCCGGGGGAAGCCGTCCAGCAGGAAGCCGTTTTTACAGTCAGATTCCTGCAGGCGTCCTTCCATGATTCCCATGATTAATGAATCAGGGACAAGATCGCCGCGGTTCATGTAGCCTTCCGCTTCTTTCCCAAGTTCCGTTCCGGCCTGCACCGCGCCGCGGAGAATATCTCCGGTTGAAATCTGCACCGATCCGTCAAGGGCTGTAAGTAGTTTGGCAACGGTTCCTTTTCCGGCGCCTGGGGCGCCCAGTAAAATAAGTTTCATGTGTAACCTCCTGATTTGTCTTGTCGCTATGATTGGATGTTTCGCGAAAGTGAGAGTGTAGTGCACTACAAATTAAACTTGACTTTAAGGCGAGCAACTATACATGATTTTTCATCGGGATGATACCCTAAATCCTGCTTTTCACGAAAATATTAATTCGTTTCCATGGAAGCCGTTTTGTTGGATTTCATGTCTATGCTGTCAGTCGAGCCGTTCATTGTGGTTTGAAGATCCCGATAAAAAAATATTACCAGGAAGGATTGGTAATCTTGACAACGATTTCCGGGATAATTATTTTTTAAAAAGGAAAAAAACATATAACAATATCAAGTGATTAATGTAAAGGGGGTGAGGTGAAATGACAGGCCTGGTACCATTTAGATCCCGCACTGGTGTTCCGAATTAGTTCCGGATATGGAAGTTGACTGGAACCCTCAACTTGATTTGCTTGAATCGGATGACAAAATCACCGTCAAAGCGGAAGTGCCGGGTATTGAGCCCAAGGATATCGACATTTCCATTGATCGGGACATGCTGGTTATCAAAGGTGAAAAGAAACATGAAAAGGAGGAGTCCGGCGAACGGTATCATCGAGTTGAACGTTCTTTCGGTTCTTTTTACCGGGCAGTGAGATTGCCGGGAGAAGTTGATAGAGACAAGATAGACGCCAAATATACCAACGGCGTCCTTGATATCACTCTTCCAAAGGTTGAAGCGGACAGAAAGAAAATAACTCATGTGAAAGTCCATTAAGCCTGATTCCGTAAATGAAGCAGAAGCGGGTTCGTGATTAAACGGACCCGCTTTTGGATAATCATAAACAGCAAGAAAACATGGAGGAAAAAGTTATGGCGATTATCAGATTCATGGACAGGCCTTTTCATAATCCATGGGCGGATTTTGAGAAAATGCGGCGTGAAATGGAGAGGTTGTCAAGTGGAGGCGCCGATGATTATGGATTTCTGCCAAGGGTGACGGTGTATCCGGCGATAAATATTTCAGAAGATGAAAACACCGTGTTGGTAAGAGCAGAGGTGCCCGGCGTTGATCCTGCTGATCTGGACATCTCCATTGAAGGTGAAACCCTGACAATCAAGGGTGAACGTAAATCAAGCACCGCCGGACAGAAACATTCCTACCACAGAAGGGAAATCGAAACCGGCCGTTTCAGTCGCGCGGTCACGCTGCCCACCAAGATTAATCTTGAAAAGATTGAGGCAAAGACCCTTGACGGATTAATGACAATAACATTGCCCAAGGCTGAAGAAGTAAAGCCCAGGAAAATTACTGTTCGGGTGGATTAACGGAATGCGGGACTTTATGTCTTAACGTGTCGTAAAGAGCGGAGGAAATCATATGACTGAAAAAGAAATGCGTGTACAGGAAAAGCAGGAAGTTTCAGGAAACGCCGAGTCAACCAAGCCTGTGAGGCGTTTTATCCCGGCCGTGGATATTTTCGAAACCGAGGCTGCGGTGACGGTGCAGGCGGAAATGCCGGGAGTAAAAAAGGAAGGGGTTGATATAGATCTTGACGAAGGAATTCTGACCATAAAAGGTACCCAGGATGTCGAGGAAAAGAGTGGGGAAAGAGTGTTGCTCCGCGAATATGAAGTCGGCCATTTTCTGAGAAAATTTTCGATTTCCGAAAATATCGACCAGGAAAAAATTCAAGCAACCATAAAAAACGGCATACTGACCTTGATTCTTCCCAAGGTGGAACCGGCAAAACCAAAAAAAGTAGAAGTCAAAATCGGCTGATTGGATTATTCCTTAAACATGGTTAGCGTGAGGCTATATAGCAAAGCCTCCGGGAAAAGATGTTTTGAGGCGTCTGGGGAGGGGAGCATGACAAGGTATATCCAGGTTATTACAACTGTGGAAACACGGGCTGATGCAGAAAAAATTGCCGATGAAATCCTTGGCCTGAGGCTTGCGGCCTGTGTTCAGATAGTCGGACCCGTAACCAGCAAATACTGGTGGCAGGGCAAGCTGGAACAGGCTGAGGAGTATCAGTGTGTGATTAAAAGTCGGCAGGACATCTATCCGGCCCTTGAATCGGCGATCAAGGCAGTTCATCCCTATGATGTTCCGGAAATACTTGCCGTGCCAGTGCTTTCGGGCAATGTGGATTATCTGGCATGGCTTGATGCGGAGCTGCAAAGGGAATCAGGGAAACAATGATGGACGGTCAGGGGGAAAACAGAACCAGGCGGAAAAGGGGGACCCCCAGGATTTTTCGCTGTCATTGCTGTGGGCGTGAATTACCTTACTGCTATAATTGTCTCTGCGGTTTCCAGATCTGTGAAAAATGTTTTGAAGAAAACAAATGGGGCATGAGTAACGGCCCGACCTGGATATGCCCGGATTGCGGTCGTATCAGGATGATGTGACATCAGAACTGGAGTGTTTGATATCGTATGTATATTTAAAGGATAACAATGAATTGCCTCTTTATTTTGTGTTGCTTCTTGAAATATTATCTGGTAGTATCGCCCCAATGTAGAGCAGTTTTTCGTAGTTATTATAGCTATGTGCAGTACCCTTAACCGGCTGTGCGTTCTTTTTTTTACTATGAAAAATCTGTGTAAATTTATTTTGTTATTATGAATAAAGGAGTAAATCAAATGTCAGAAGGTACTGTAAAGTGGTTTAATGAGTCTAAGGGATTTGGTTTTATTGAAGCGGAAGACGGAAAAGATGTCTTTGTCCATTTTTCAGCGATTTCGGGCGATGGATTTAAAACCTTGCGAGAAGGGCAGAAAGTAAAATTTGATATTGTCGATGGTAAGAAAGGCCCGGCAGCTGAAAATGTTGTAGCCTTATAATTTTTTTTCGACCTGATAAAATATAAGCCCCACGGTTAGTATCGTGGGGCTTTTTTTTTGGGAAATCATCGGGACTATTCAGCGATCGTTCCGCAATTACATGATAATGAGTTCTTTTATTGTAAAAAAAAGGCGTACAGGTTTTTTAGGACAGGTGGTGCGAAAAGATGACATTTTCTTGTAAAAACTATGAGTTCGGAACGGATTTCTGCAGAAAGTTGCATGCAGAATGTATTCCGGGCAGACGTGGCTGTGTTCTTGAAGGAAGGGTCGCCGTCAGTGAGGAACTTGCCAAACGTCTGGAGGAATTGGATAAAAAGAGAGAAAAGAAAAAGTGTCGATGAATTTCTATAAATTCAAAGCCAGTGATCACGGAGCATAATTTGTTAATTGATCGAAAGTAATAATCCGCCCGCCGCCTTTATCTGTAATGTGAATTTCTGCATCGTTTTTCCGCTCAAAGGCGGTAATCCTTGTCTCACCAGGAGTTTCGACGACAAAGAAAGATTTTGACATCTCAAGTTCCCTGCCTGAGACAATATCATATACCTTTGCAGTTGCGTCGAAAGTTGCCATTTCGGTTGCGCAAAGATCGGTGTTTCTGATCTGTATTGCGCATTGAATGTCCGTGAAGGTGATGATTCCGTAGATATCTGCGTAAACGGAGTAATTTTTCGGGGAATCAGTCACTTTATAGGAGAGTTTCTTGCATTCTGCAGATTCGGAACCAGCATGTACTGCAATCGGCAAAAGAAACAAAACAAGAAACATCAATACAGACCACTTGTTTTTTAGCTGCATTGTCGCGGGACTCATCCTTTCAGGAGATGCGTGGCAAGGGGTTGCATGGTTTGGCCGATTTTCATTTCAGTGCTTTGCGCAATAAGGCGATCCATAAAATCAACCGTTTTGAAAAAGGCCTGTTGATAATCTCCGGTATGCATGTGAAAAGCCGTGAAAGCCGAGGCGAAAGTGCAACCGGTTCCATGAAATTCAATGCCCTTTGTTCTCGGGTGTGAGGCAATGAATTCATTTCGGTCCTGGGCATGGTTATTTTTCAATACCAGCATGTCGATTATCGTATCTTCATTTTCCTTTAAATGCCCTCCCTTGGTTATTACCGCACGGATATTTGGGTAACGGTCCATCAACAGGTCCATTGCCTGCCGCACTTGATTTTTGTCCGGACAAGGATGAGATGTAAGTTTTTCAAGCTCGATTATGTTGGGTGTGATTACGGTAATTCTTTTCAGGAGATCATCGTGCAGGGCGCTGATCAGATTGTTTTCTGAAAGGGGCTCTCCGCCTGTGGCGGCAAGGACGGGGTCAAAGATGATTTCGCCATTGAAATCAGCCAGGATCAGGCTCAGGGCTCGAGCAATTTCAGCGTTGCCCACCATGCCGATTTTGATATGGGACACAGGAAGATCCGTAAGTACTGTCTTTACCTGTTCCGTCACATAGGAAGCGGCGATCGGTTGAAAGGATCGTATCCCCCTGGTATTCTGGGATGTGAGGCAGGTGATTGCCGCGCCGCCGTAGACCCCGAGCACTGTAAAGGTCTTGATGTCGGCCTGGATGCCCGCACCGCCGGAAGGGTCGGAGCCGGCAATGGACAAGGCTACGGCATAAGGATTTCGGGTCATGGGTTTTTTTATCAGGAGTCGTTGCTTGATGCGCCCGGACTCTCATCAATACTCTGGAGCGTTATCTGGTAGGTGAGCACCTCTCCGGCAAGCGGATGATTGAAGTCAACCACAACTCCGTTATTTTTAACTTCCACAACAAGGGCCGGTACCTGGCGAGGCTGCCCCTCCTGTTCCATTGTCATGCCGACAATCATGCCCGGTTTGATCTCTTTGTTGTCTCCGAAAGTTTCCGGGGGAAAGGTATGGATCAGGGTTTCGTTTCTGGGGCCGAAGGCATCCTCTGGTTCGACCCGGATGGTTTTTGTTTCTCCGATGGTCATCCCTATAACCCCTTGGTCAAAAGCCGGTAATACCTCCTTGTTACCGGTGATAAATGAAAGAGGCCCTGTGTCGGCTGAAGATTCGAATATCTCCCCGGTTTCAAGTACTCCTTCATAGATTACTGTTACGAAATCTTTCAGTTTGGCTCGTTGCATGTTGATATTCCCCACGATAATTTGGCGTTCCACCGGGACCGAATCAAACGGCCTGCCGGAAGTTTTTATAGGATAATTGGTGCCGAATCAGTTGGATGATGCCTTTTCAGGCATTTTTGTCCAGATTACTGATTTTTTTGTGCTGCCAACTTAAGCGCACTTTTTTGTACTGTGTATAACGGCAAAGAACTCTTTTTTGCAATGGTTTTTCAACCTCCCTGGTATCGGTCAAGGACTTAATGACAGGCGCCATTGGCACTGGGACCATTTTGAATGGCAGAACCTATCGGTATACCTGACTCTAGGACTGGATAAATTGTTGGGATTGTTTGTTGATCCTCGCAATTAATTTTCCAAGATCAGGAGGCAGGGGCGTGACTTTAGAAAAGAAGCCCGCTTCTTCCTGGGGAGTGTTTTCTTTAGTTAGTTTGAATTTGAACAAAAATTTTTCAACGCGGTCGCCGTAATCGACAATGGCGTGTTTGAAAAGTGTAAAGAGTCCATTGTAGGGAAATGGTTGTTGGTATGTCTGCAGGAAGACATCGATAAAGGCTGTCATTTTTTCAATGGCTTTTTTGTCGTTACCGTAAAAAGTAGTGCAGGCGTTCAGTGCTTGAGAGAGTTTTTCTTCAAGTTCGGCCTCGCTGATTACCGGTGTGCCGGAAATTGACAAAATAAGCAGTTTAACGGTGCGGATGAGCCCGAAAAATCCTGAAAAGAATTCGTCTGCCTTTGCCACGCTGATTGTTTCGGGATTAAGGGCTGCCCCAGGGGACTGAACCTGTTGCCGAAGGTCCTGGAGAAAGGCTTGGCGTATTACCGACTGGAATGTATTGATGTCGTGGAGTAACTCCGAGGCAGTTTGCAGTTCATCCAGAATATGTTCCTTGTATTGAAATTCCGAAATATGTTTGCCCAGCGTCTGAATTATTTTGTCAAGGGATGGAATTATTTTCGGCAGATTCGGGTTTTCAAAAAGAGTCGTGATTTCTTTTTTTATGGTATCAACTGCGGTGAGTTTGTCCTTAAACTCCAATTTTGTATCGTCAAAAAAGGCCTTAAGTGTTCTGATGACCACAAGCACCTTTTTGACGTTATGTGCGACGATCGCTCCGGAAAGTCCTGGTAGATCGGGCTTTTCAACTGTTTCAAGGAGGCTTTCGAGTCTTGCTGCTTTGGCGGCAAACGCAGATAATTTTTCATCATTATTTCTGGAATTATCCTCTTCGGTGACTATGAGGTATATCCTGTAACCGTCCAAAAATATTCCTTCTTTAACGTCCGGTGCGGTCTGCGACAGTTTGATAAGAGTGTCGAAGTTCAGTGCGGTTAATACCTGTTCGTAGGAATCAGCAAGAGGCCTGCCTGTGTCCTCAAGCTGTTGAACAAGTTGAGACAGGCCCGTGCATTTTTTTTCATATTCCAATGTGCGGGTGAGAGCCTGTTGAGGATTTATGGTCTTGTGGTTGATGTCGGTCCTGATATCATCAGAAATGTACTCCAGTTCTTCAAGGTGATACTGGACTGATTTTGCCATATCCCGGCATTCGCTGCAGACCCGTTCAAGATCATTAGGTAGATTGAGTTGTTTCAAGACTACGGGACGAATTGAATCGAATTCAACATGACACCATTGTGACATATTCGAGTGATTCATCAGCTGGTTTGCTGATTGTTTTATGGCGGCAAAAGTTTTGTTTGTCTTTGTAATTTTATCGGTTAGTTCTTCCATATGGGTTTGGTGCCGGTTGCCTCTGGGTCATTCAAAAAAAATATGGGCCACGGGATGCATGAATCAGTTCGAAGCGTGTTGGACGAGGAATAATGTATTATTATTTATAAAAAAGATAATAATTTAACCGATTTGGTTGTTTGGAGTCAATTTTTTTTGCCGGTGAGATAAACAATGTTATATACATGCTATTACCCTGAAGACTTGACAAATCAGCAAGATAAGCATACTTTGTCGGTCTTGTGAAAACCGCAGGCGCTTTGTTTCGAGGGGAGTTAAAAGGACTGCGGATTCTAGGGAGGCGGTTGGTGAGAGCAGGGCGCGGTTTCAGCACTCTCAAATCGTGAATAACGTTGGATCTAATCTGTGAAAAATATAAAAAAAACATCAAGTCTGAAGATGCAGTTTGCCATCACCAGGAAGAATATTGTAAGTTCAGGTCATCGTGTATCATCAATTACCTGAAAAATGAAAGAACGGATGAAGTCTTGCAGGAACGAAAAAAGGATCCGGAAAAGGAGCCAGCAGGCGGCGAGTAGTAAGATTTCCGAGAATTTTTAAAAAGCGGTATTTCCAATCATGGATATCAGGGGAGGCAAAGCTGTTTTCCTTTGATATTTTTCAAAAGCATCCAGGATCGGCTGGGAAAAATATGGATGAATTGCAATTTGAAAAAGGCGGCGGCCTGCTGCCGGCCATAGTGCAGGACTATAAAACCGGCGAGGTGTTGATGCTGGCCTATATTAATAAAGAAGCCTGGGAAAAGACCTTGGAGACCGGCAAGGCGCATTACTGGAGTCGTTCGAGGAGCAAGCTCTGGCTGAAGGGCGAAACTTCCTCGCATTATCAGTTGATAAAGGAAGTCCTGGTGGATTGTGATGAGGACACCGTGGTCTATCGGGTGGAGCAGTTGGGATCTGCCGCATGTCATAAAGGATATGGCAGCTGTTTTTTTCGCAGGGTGGAAGATAAAAAATTTATTGTTAAAGATGAACCGGTGTTTGATCCCGGGGAGGTATATAAAAAATGAATGTATTGAAGCTGGGGCTTCCCAAGGGGAGTCTGGAGAAGGCAACTATCGAGCTGTTCGAAAAATCCGGTTGGCGGATCAAGCTTTCATCGCGGAGTTATTTCCCGGAAGTTGATGATCCTGAACTGGCCTGTTCCATCTGCCGCGCCCAGGAAATGTCACGATATGTTGAAAAAGGGGTGCTTGATGTCGGGATTACCGGTAAGGACTGGATTTGCGAAAATGAATCTGATGTAGTGGTGGTCGCCGATCTCATCTATTCCAAGGTCAGCAGGCGGCCAACCCGGTGGGTGCTTGCAGTACCGGGTGATTCCGATATCAAGGAGCTTGAAGACCTTGAAGGTAAAAAGATTTCCACGGAGCTGGTGAATTTTACCAGGAAGTATTTCGAAGCAAAGGGTATTAACGTTGATATCGAATTTTCCTGGGGGGCAACGGAAGGCAAGGTTGTATCAGGCCTTGCCGATGCCATTGTTGAAGTGACTGAAACCGAGAGCACGATCCGTGCCCACGGATTACGGATTATCAAGGAATTGATGACTTCAAACACCCAGCTCATAGCTAATAAAACCGCATGGGAAGATCCCTGGAAACAGGAAAAAATCAAGAATATGGCCGTTCTGCTCCAAGGGGCGCTGAATGCTGACCGGATTGTCGGTCTTAAAATGAATGTTCCTGAAGAAAAGCTGGACGCGGTGATTGCTCTCCTGCCAAGCATGAACGCTCCGACAATTGCGCATCTGTATCAGAAGAAATGGTATTCCGTTGAAACGGTGATTACTGAACAAAAGGTGCGCGATCTTGTCCCGCAGCTTTTAAAAACCGGCGCTCAGGGAATCATCGAATACTCGCTGAACAAGGTCATCTGATATGTATGAAAATGTCAGCTTTGTGATAAGCGCTTATAGTTTGCGGCAGTTGCCCGAACCGGAATTTCCGGAAATCGCCTTTGCCGGGCGTTCAAACGTTGGTAAATCAAGTCTGATCAACAAGCTGATAAACCGCCGCAATCTCGTCAAGGTGAGTTCCAAGCCGGGTAAAACCCAGAGCCTTAATTATTTTCTGGTTGAGGATGCCTCCTATTACCTGGTGGATCTCCCGGGATATGGTTTTGCCAAAGTGCCTAAGAGTGTGCAGGCCCAATGGCAGGAACTGATTACCGGCTATTTGGAATCCAGGGAGACATTGCGTTGTGTGGTTGTCATTCTGGATATTCGTCATGACCTGAAAGATCAGGACCGTGATTTAGTGGGATGGCTCAATGCCCATAATATTCCGGTGCTTCCGGTTTATACGAAAACGGATAAACTGTCCAAAAATCAGCAGTATAAAAATGCCAAGGCCCTTGATGCATCCCTTGGTATCATCCCTGCCGCGCGGATTCTTTTTTCCGCAAAAACCGGTGAGGGTGTTGATAATTTACGTGTCGGACTTGACCATTTTCTCAGTTAGTGGTTTATTGATATTTCGTGCCTGGGGAGGTGCTATTGGTCGGGGCTGAATGGGTAAGAGGTGGATTCCCATTTGGAGCTTATTTACTGAGGTTTATTGGGGGAGCGTTAACTGTATGTCTGTGATGAGTGACTTGCCCTGCTGGGAAATTATGAAGTGCAGTAACCCTGAAAATTGTAAGGCCTATCAAAATTCCGGAACGCCGTGCTGGGAAATCGTCGAAACACTTGATGATTACCGAAGCACTTTTGCCGTCTGCAAAGACTGTATCGTTTACCTCATGAAGCAGCAGAACTGCAGACTTCCCGATCAGGAAATCCAGACTATTCTTGCCAACCGCGGCGTTTGTATACTCGCTGGATAAATTTTCTGCGCAAAGAACATCAGCTATGCCCCTAACCTGAAAAATTCCTGTCTTCGCATAGATCCTCTTTAAGAAGAAATTGTCCGCCAGGGTTCCGGTCAGCATCGCTCCCTTCGGAGCGTTATCGCTGATCTATCATAATTATCTTGTTCTTTTTCCTGCTCCGGTCCAGAAGTTTGCGTTTCCTACCCACTGCCAACCTGTTCGTTTTACTATTTGTTTTTTCAGCATTTTTCCAGTTTGCCGTTGTTGACAATATGTGCTTGCCGAAAAGCGGTTTTTGGTCCCTTCCCCAAAGGGAAGTGTGCCAATTGTGCAAAAGACCTTATTGTTTTTGACGCTTCATCAGTTCTGCCCAGTTGATGGCGTTGCACACGACATCCAGGGGTTTTCCTACTATCCATTCACCTTTTTTTCTGATCAGGGCATCAGGGTCTGAAGTTCTTCTGTAGATGATGGTTTGGTCCTCGGGATCAAGGAGGATCACCTCAATCTGGGGACTGATGCAGAAGGGAAATATCTTTTTACCGATCTTCAGGGTTTTCATGTACCCCTGTGCTTTCCCCTGCAGATCGGTTTCAATTTCTTTCAGGAAGGAGCGGTATTTTTGCTTGATTATTTCTTTCTGCATGGCATTGCCCTCCCTTTTTTTTAAGTTCTTAAGAAGTTGTACTTTGCTCCTTTTTATTACGGCGGAAAGTGGCAAGTCAAGTTTTTTTAACTCATTGATCTGTCGTGTTTTTTTGTTTAGCCTCAACCATCTGTTATCGTTGGTTTTTTCAGTCCAATAGTTCGGCTTGATAAGACGGGATTTTCCTGGTTGCTGGCATGGTTCAACGCTGATCAGCGCTATTTCCTCGCGCCACAAGCTAACTATCTGGAAATAAGGTGATTATATCCCGGAGATAGTTTATGGCATGGGTTTTGTCGGAAATTTACAGGAGTTGGCAGCGATACTGTGGAATGATAGACAGGTTGTTACGGATTTCGGCGATGATCGAAAAGTTTTGCAAACCGCTGAAAAAGCGACCTCCTGTGATCTTTCATTTCAGGTCTGTTCGGATTTGAGGACCGCCAGGAAGGCTTTCTGGGGGATGTCGACGTTGCCGACGGTCTTCATCCGTTTCTTGCCGGCTTTCTGCTTTTCAAGCAGTTTGCGCTTTCTTGAAATGTCGCCGCCGTAGCATTTTGCCGTAACGTCTTTTCGGAGGGCGGCAATGGTTTCACGGGCGATGATTGTGCCGCCGATCGCCCCTTGGATGGCGATTTTAAACATTTGGCGGGGGATTTCTTCTTTGAGCCTTTCGCAGGCATGAAGGCCACGTTCACGTGCTTTTGATTTATGAACCAGTTGCGAGAGGGCGTCGACCCTTTCACCATTTACCAGAATATCCAGTTTGGAAAGATCGCTGGGCCGGTAATCGATCAGAGCGTAATCAAAGGAGCCATACCCCTGGGTGATGGATTTGAGTTTGTCATAAAAGTCATAAATGACTTCCGCAAGGGGCAGTTCACAGGTGAATTCTATGCGGCCGGGCATGGGATAATGGTAATTGGTGTTTTCGCCCCGGCGTTCCATGCAAAGGGTCATGATAACCCCCATATAGCGTTCCGGTATGAGAATCGTTGCCTTGATATACGGTTCTTCGGTGCGGAGGATTTTTGCAGGATCAGGAAAATATGCCGGGTTGTCCACTTCCAGCATGGTTTGGTCCTGAAGGTAAAAATGATATTTTACCGACGGTACGGTAAGGATAAGCGGGATGTCGAATTCGCGTTCCAGTCGTTCCTGGACGACCTCCAGGTGCAGAAGGCCAAGGAAGCCGCAACGAAACCCAAAACCCAGGGCTGATGACGCGTCTTTCTGATATGACAGCGAGGCATCATTGAGTTTGAGTTTTTCAATTGCCGTTGCAAGGTTTTCATATTCATCCGTTGAGATGGGATAGAGGGAAGAGAATACCACCGGCTGAATTTCCTTGAAACCGGGCAGGGCTTTTGTGCAGGGATTGTCCTTAAGGGTAATGGTGTCACCGGTTTTGGTGTCGCTTACAGTTTTTACGCCGGCAATGATATAACCCACCTGGCCGGCGGAAAGTTCTTTTCTTGATTCGCGTTTCAAGCGAAAGACCCCAACCTCTTCAACCCGGTATGAAGCCTTGTTCGACATGAATTTGATCGTATCGCCCGGACGTACGCGGCCTTGAAAGATACGGCAGGAGATAATCGTTCCTCGGAAGGCGTCGTAGCGTGCGTCAAAAATCAGCGCCTCCAGGGGCGCGGCGACATCACCTCGGGGTGGCGGGAGAAATTTGACCACCGCCTCAAGGACTTCATCGACGCCCTTACCGGTTTTAGCAGAACATGCAACGGTGCGCTCGGCGTCCAGACCGAGATCTTCTTCAATCTGCAGGGCAATGGCTGTGGGGTCGGCTGACGGCAGATCGATTTTATTAATCACCGGGATGATTTCCAGATTGTTTTCCATGGCAAGATAGAGATTGGCAAGGGTTTGCGCCTCCACTCCCTGCGCCGCATCAATTAACAGTAAAGCACCTTCACAGGACGCAAGAGCCCGAGACACCTCGTAGCTGAAATCAACATGCCCCGGTGTATCAACCAGGTTCAGGATGTATTCTGTGCCGTCTTTTGCCTTATAGGGCAAACAGATCGCCTGGCTTTTAATGGTGATGCCGCGCTCTCTTTCAATGTCCATATTGTCGAGAAGCTGGTCATGGAATTCACGGGCGGTAACCATGCCGCAATGCTGGATAAATCTGTCGGCCAGAGTTGATTTCCCATGATCTATATGTGCTATTATGCTGAAATTTCTAATATTTTTCATAAATGTACAGTTGCCTGATAGGGTATCTGTTGGAGGAATGAGTATCCGTTGTTTGATAAAAAACGTAACAACCCAGGTTGGTTAGACTGTCGGTTGTTAGTTTTTGATGTCGAAGTTTATACCCTTGGGATCCTGGCTGTGCATTGATCGAAGCCGGGCGCTCAAGATTATGTTTGTCTGTTTTTTCTAAAACCCACGGCCTGGATGTCTATAGTCTTTTGACCTGTGCAGTAACAAAAATCCAGAGTAAAACTACAAATTATTAACATAAATCAAAGTATTAAAAAATATAATTTTGCATATTTCGATTCTTGGAAAGCCATTGCCCTGGTTATTTTCATCGAGTAAAGTTTATACTTTTTTTTGTGGGATATGGTACAGATGAAAAAAAAATGAGGATTTTTCTATGGATTGAATCCTTGAAATAACCTTGGTGTCGAAAAAAGGGCATGGTTTTTTGTTGATTTGTTTTGCAAAAGAAGATTACTTGCCCGACAATGATTCCAGAATATTTGAACTGGAACAGCGAGTGCTTTCCCAGGAGCTTGGAGTCGAAATTCATACCCCTTGCGGATACTTTCCTGCTGCGGGAAGTTTCAATGATTTATTAAAAATTGTTTCCGGGAAGGAGGTCCTTCCACTTCCCTGATTATTAAGAAATATAAAGAATTATGGAAAAAGAATCAGAAATAATAGAGGAATCTGAGGACTTCGGGTCGGAAGAGCACATCTATCCGCTGGTGGCATTGCCTGATGACAGTAATCTGCCGGCAATGACCCATCCCGGATTGCATCGTTATCTCAAGGAGATAAGCCAATACGAGCTTCTCACCCGTGAGGAGACCGAGGCCCTGGCCATCCGTCTTAATGAGGAAGGGGATCAGGAAGCTGCCTATAAACTGGTTACCGCTAATCTTCGCCTTGTTGTCAAAGTGGCAATGGATTTCCAGAAATACTGGATGCAGAACTTTCTTGATCTTATTCAGGAAGGAAACGTCGGTCTTGTTCAGGCGGTAAAAAAATTCGATCCGTACCGGGGGGTGAAATTTTCTTATTACGCCGCATATTGGATACGGGCCTATATCCTTAAATTCATCATGGATAACTGGCGATTGGTTAAAATCGGCACCACCCAGGCCCAGCGAAAGCTTTTTTTCAGCCTTAACAAGGAGAAAAAACTCCTTGAATCCCAAGGGTTTAAGCCCGAGGTGAAATTGTTGGCTGAGCGACTGAACGTCAAAGAGAGCGAAGTCATTGAAATGAGCCAGCGTATGGACGGCTGGGATGTTTCCCTTGAAAGTCCGGTAAGGGAAGACTCGGACGAGGAACAGAAGAATTTTTTCCCCAGCGGCGGACCGACCATTGAAGAGAAAGTTGCAGAAAAAGAAGTAAACGAAAAGGTCCAGGAACTTATCCAGAAAATTAAAGTGTTCTTGAATGATAAAGAGCTTGCGATCCTCGAAAGAAGACTGCTAACCGATGAGGTCATAACCCTACAGACAATCGCTGATGAATTCGGTGTTTCCAGAGAACGAGTCCGGCAGATTGAGGCCAATTTGCTCAAGAAGATGAAGAAATATCTTGAAGAAGAAGTCCCGGATATTAGAAGTTTCCTTGATGACTTATTCGAGACCTGGCGGACCTGAACAGGAGTTCATCGGCTATCCTCTGTGTTTTGGCAATCAGTGACGGCTCCGTTAAAAGTCGATGTAGCAAAAAGGTTCACCACACAAGATCAACATGTTAACGTGCAATAACTCGATAAAATCAGTCTTTTCGAAGTCTCTTTGCATTCGCTATCTACGATTTCATCAATCAGCGATCCAATTAAGCATCATCATGCGCCAAACGCATTCCTTGCAGCTCGATAACGAAGTGGCGGTGTTTCCGGCGCCGTTATCCGTCGTGGGAAAGTGCGATCTCAGCCGTTTTGTCCGCTTTGCCGGTCTTTTTGCCGGAATACTTGCTTTGCTGGTGTTTCTGCTCCAACCTGTTTATGCCCAATCCCTCACGAAACCGCAGGAAGCCTATTTGGGGAAAATGCTTTCGCCGTTACTGGAAGAAGTGATTCCTGCGAGAGAAATAGTCCTTCAAGGAAGCGCAGCACCGGTCTGGCTGAGAAAGTTGAAGGAAGCACGGGCGGAAATTCGTAAAGGCGATTTTTCTAAAGCAGTGGAACTCTACCGTGAAGTATTAGAGCTCAAGCGCGATAATGAAATTGTCCAGTGGGAGCTTGTTCAGGCCTTTCTCAAAACAGGAAATATTGCAGCAGCTGAAACGGTTATTGAGGAACTGGTGGAGCAGACCGAGGAAGATTTAGTGTATGTGAAAAAACTTGCCCGGATAAAGCTTGAAAATAAGCATTCGGGCCGGGCCATTGATCTGTATCAGAAAATACTTGTCAAGGAGCCTGAGAACCGGCAGGCGCTTGCCGGATTAACCTACTGCCTGCTCGAACTCGGCCGCAAATCAGAGGCCCTGGACGGTTTTGAGGTGATGCGTAAAAGCAGGCCCGAGGATCAAGCACTTAAAGGGATTATTGCCGATTTGGCTTATGATCTCGGGGATTTTGAGAAAACCAGGGTCTATGTTGGCGGTTTGGCCGCAGCTGATCAGGCTGACAGCGAAGTCCTGATCACGGCGGCCCGGGTTCATGATGCCCTGGGCTTGGAAAATCTGGCCATTGGTTTCTGGAAACGGCTGGCGGACCGTGACACCGGAAATAAAGAAGCACATGCACGCCTTGCGGCGTTTTATAAAAAAGAGGGCAGGAAACAGGAAGCTCTTGAGCAATCACTGGTACTCCTTGACCAGAGTCCGGATGACCCAGCAATTTTATATCAGGTGGCGAATTTATATCTGGAAACAAATCAACCGGCCAGGGCGTTGCCCCATCTCATTCGGTATGTCCAGAAAAAACCCCATGACAAAAAAGCACTTCGTTCGTTGATTGCTCTCCATGCGGCTCAGGGGAACAAAGAGGAGACTTTTGCCGCACTTGAAAGTTATTTTGCCGTGGAACCCCCGAAGAAGGAAGTAGATCTCAAGGAAGCGGCGCGGTTATATGAAGCCACGGGCCGTTTCAAGGAGGCACTCCCCCTGTATCGACAATTGTTTGCAATCACCCCAGGTGATCCGGAAATTCTGACCGCCCTGGCAAAGGATCTGCTGGCCATAGGCGTGAACGAAGGAGCGCTTTCCATCTGGAGGTATCCTTCGCGGATTACAACCCGTGGGGCTGCAGTGTTTCGTTCCATGGCGAATCTGCTTGACCGCCTTGGCAGGGAAGACGATTTGATCGAAGTGCTGGAGGTCATTCATCAACTGGAGCCCGAGGATCAAGAGATTACCCTGAAACTCGCAATACTTTATTTTGAAAAGCAAAGTTATATAAAGAGCGGCGAGCACTTTGACATTTTGGCGCAGGCTGGCCACAAGGGGCAGAAATTCCTGCTATTCCGTGGATTATTGTATGAACGTACCGGCCAACAGGGAAAGGCCTTGAATGATTTTGAGGCGTTGCTGGTTTCCGGGAAAGAATGGCAGAAGGAATTCGGTTGGTCCGAGAAAGATATCAGGAAACGATGCATTATCCTTGCCGGGCAATTGGGGAAACTGCATTCCGTTCATAATCACCTGAAAGAGCTTGATTATGAAAATCGGCAAATCTGGGGCGCTGAAGAACACTTGATTTTTGCACAGGCTCTGGCCCACAGCGGCGATGAGAACCAGGCTTTGGCGCTGTATAGGTGGATCGTGGATCAGGAACCGGAGTCAGGGTCAGATGGGCATCAAATCCCTGCCTTGCTGGAAATGTCGGAGCTATTTCGAGGAACAGGCAGGTATTTTGAGGCGGAACAATTCTTGCGGAGAGCTCTCACCATCGATCACCTGTCATGCGATGTGCTCAGTGCGCTTTTTGATTTATCGTTGGAAAGACATGTGCAGGAAATTGATCCGGAGATCTGGCTTTCCTCCATTTCGGCAAATGACCGGTGCAATATCAGTCAGGATCTTCTTGAAGCGAGAATGATGTCGGCAAGGGGTGGTCATTGGGGCGCTATAGGGCTGACCCGAAAACTCTTAGCACAGCAGAAAAAAATGAAGGAAAAAGAGGACGGCGCGGTCGGTGAGCAATCTGCGGAGCTGGAATTTGCCTTGGGAAGATTTCTGGTGCTGGCAAGTGAGTTTGAACAGGCTGAAGAGTATTTTCGCAATCTCCTCAATACCTCTTTTGATCTTGAGGCGCGCCTTTATTTACAGGAAATTTATGAAGTGACCGGCAATGACCCGGGTTTTCTGGAAATTACAAAAACGCTTTCCGCAGCTGACAAGGACTTGTCAGTATTGTTATCAATGGCTGAAATCTATAAACGGCAAAGACGATTTCCTGAATTGCTGCAGATCGCCAAGGTCGCACGCCGGAGAGCTCCGGATTCGGTTACCGCAGGCATCCTGCAGGTTGAGGCCCTTGAAAAGCTTGGTGATATTGCAGGTGCTCTTGATCTCATCAAGCAGATTATTACTGAAATGCCCGACAGCACATCCGCGGAACACAAGCTTCCCGGGATGTTGTTTAGAGCTGGTATGTACGACGAAGCAGTAAAGCAAAGCGATATTTTACTTAAGACCCGGCCGGACAGCCCCGACATTCTGCTCGTTAAAGCGAGAAGCCTCTGGGCCATGAACGACTGGGATAATTCAATCAAGGCATATGAGAGTTTCCTCAAAACACCCGTAGAGGATTTATTGCGAGCCAAGGCCGAGGAAACAGGTGTAGTGCTTGCCCCGGCTGCAAAGAAAAAATCTTTCTGGGATATATTTGATTTTGACAGGACTGATGATGATGATTTCTCAGAAATTATCATGGACGTGGTATATGCCGCTGAAAACGAATCACCGGGCCAAAGACTGGTGAATACAATTGCAGCACCTTTTTATGCCCAGTTCAGTTGGCAGCGATTGTTTGAAAAAGAACTCTCTGCACGGAGGGTTGTCAAAAGAAGGGAATATTTTCAGGCGGTCAATGAATACGAGGTTCTTATGAGGGAGTATCCCGGCGAAGATTCCATCCTTTTTGATCTTGCCGGCATATATGCCCATCTGGGGAGGCTCGGCGAAGAGGCATCACTCTACGAGCAGCTTGGAATGCGTAACAGTAATTATCCCGGACTGACTGAGGCCAAGGAGCGGAATCATTTCAAGCGCAGCCCGAGGAATACGGTCAGCTATGGTTTGCGACGTGAAGCAGGGCGGGACGATTATAAGTCCATGGAAAAGAATTGGGGTGGTGTTTCTTTGTGGCTTTCCCCATGGCTCAGGCAGGAATTTGAGCTTTCGGTGGACAACATCAATTACCGCTCCATGGCGTTTGAAAATAAAATTCATGCCACCAGAGCCTTCCTCTCCTATGAGGCCGGGATAATGAATGGCTTGACGTTTTCCTTGGGGACCGGGGTGCAGGCACTGGGGGATGGGGGCTCCGATACTGTTTTGGCGAAATGCGCTCTCAAGGGGAAAATCGGCGATACACTCACCGGCACGATGTCTTTTACCCGTGATGTTGTTGAGGATACAACGGCAAGCATTACAAGAAACGTTGTTCGGGAAGATTCGGCAGGCGGTATCTCGCTTGATATTTTGCCTCGTCTCATGGCAGGCGGAAATTACGGTTTCACTGATTACTCAGACGGAAACAAAATAACAGGGTATTCTTTTTGGACATCATATATAATCTTGTCCGATCCCACTTTTCTTAAGTTAAGCTATTCTTACGATTTTAAGGATTCCCGGGAAGGCAGATCTGTCGGCCCGCTCACTGAGGACGGCTTTGCTGAATATGATCACCCATACTGGACCCCTAAGAACTACTGGGTGAATCTCTTTAGTCTGTACTTCAAACATAAATTTTCAGAAGATACCCTTTCCCGTGGCGTGCCGCGGTATTATACTGTAGAATATTCTCTTGGCTATGACTCCAAGGGATATGGGCAACAGACCTTCAGGGGTGGTTTTTTCCTGGAATCAACCGAGAACCTGATCTTTGAGGCTGTCGGGGAAATAACTTCATCGCAGGTTTATAGAAAAAGGGAAGTAATTGTTTCCGCCGTCTATCGGTGGTGATATAATAGGGTTGTTACTTGAGAAGTTGTTTTAGGGCCGGGATTATTCAATCTCTGTCCTTCTTTATTTTTAGGCCGGCTTAATCGGCTGAACAGCTATCTGCAGGGACAGTGTTTTTTATTAATGTATATTATGTCCGGACACTCGGTAAGAATGATCCGGCCATAGTATGAGGATATATTTTATTTAGGGAGAATTACTTATGGTTGTCAGAGTACCAATGTCTAAAACGGGTTATACCGTTTTGCAGGAAGAATTGAACAGGCTGCATAAAAAAGAAAGGCCGGAAGTTATTAAATCCATAGAAGTTGCCCGGGGCCACGGGGATTTGAAAGAAAATGCCGAATATCACGCCGCCAAGGAACGACAGGGTTTTATCGAAGGCAGAATCATGGAGCTCAAAGACAAACTGGGCCGGGCGGAAATCATCGACTGTTCATCGGTCAGTTGTGATCGGGTTGTATTCGGCACCGTGGTGACTTTAATCGATCTGGATACCAATGAGGAAGTTCAGTATCAGGTGCTGGGACCAGATGAAAGTGATGTCAAGAATGGCAGTATTTCGGTTCTGTCGCCGCTTGGCCGGTCAATGATAGGCAAAAACGTCGGGGACGAAATACAATTCGACACCCCGGGTGGCAACCGGCAGCTTGAAATATTGGATATCAAATCTTCGGAGAGGGCTTAAAGGCTTTCTGGAAATCAGAGGTAATTGAGACCCCACTAGGCAAGGGAAGGGATTTTATGGTCGACGAGTCCATTCAGGAACATGCCGGCGATATGCAAACCGGTCTCTTCAAGGGTATATTGGTGTTTCGGACTTAAAGTCCAAAGTCTGGACATCTCGTCCAACGCTCCGAAAAAAGCCCTTTTGGCAATCCCCGGCTGAATATCCTGCCGGAAGATGTTCTGATCCTTTCCCAGATGGATAATGGTTGAGATGATATCGACATATTCCATGAATCTGGTGTTTCGGTATTCTTTCATGAATTTATTACTCTGTCGGAGTTCAACCTGGAGAACCTCTGCAAGTTCCCTTTTATCCTTCATCAGTTTCATGTGATGGACGGCAAAGAGCTCAATCATCCTGCGCGGATCTGTCTCCTGGGCCAGTAACTCTTTGACGTCCTGGATGATTTTTCCGATTTCCTCTTCAAAGAGGGATATCAGGATATCGTATTTGTTGTTGAAATAAAGATAGATGGTGCCGTCGGCAACTTGAGCCTCTTTGGCGATATCTGATATCCTCGCATTGAAAAAGCCTTTTCGTGCTAAGACCTTTACCGCAGCCTGAATGATTTTTTCGTGTTTGTTCGCTGTTCTCATATATCAGAAGAATATGCGTCAAAGATTTTGACGGCTTATTTTTGAATGAGTGCCCATTCATTTTATCACAGCTATCATAAAAAGGCTTATAAGTAGTGTCAAGAGTAAAAGTTGTTGTTATTAGATGTTTTTTTATAAAGAGTGAGAATATGTCGCGTTTTCTTGACAAGGATATCTGTGGGAGGTAGTCTTTCCTGCATTTGTAAAGGTCAAAAAAAAAGGAATAATTGATACGGGTGAACATTGTTTTTTGTGAATTATATCAGCAAGGTAAGGAGATTTTCTGATGAAGGTTCTGGTGGTTGGTTCCGGCGGTAGAGAGCATGCAATTGTATGGAAACTCAAACAGAGTCCGCGTGTTGATAAAATTTATTGCGTACCCGGAAATGCCGGAATAAATAAAATTGCCGAATGCGTTGCCCTGGAATCCTCTGATATAGAAAAAATTCTGGAATTTGCCAAAGGGACAGGAATTGACCTGACCATCGTCGGCCCGGAAGTCCCTCTGACCGAAGGAATAGTTGATATTTTTGAAGCGGCGGGAATGAGGGTGTTCGGCCCTTCAAAACAGGCGGCGGCCATGGAGGGCAGTAAGGTTTTTTCCAAGAACCTCATGAAAAAATACGGCATCCCAACCGGAGAATATGAAGTTTTTGAAAATCAGCATGAAGCCAATGAATGTATAGACAGGTTGGGCGCTCCTGTCGTAGTCAAGGCTGATGGGCTTGCAGCCGGGAAGGGTGTTATCGTTGCCCAGACCGTTCTTGAGGCCAAAGAAGCCGTAAATCTTATTAAGGCTGACAAGGCGTTTGGCGAAGCCGGTGCCCGGGTCATTATTGAAGAGTTTCTCGTGGGCGAGGAAGCCTCTTTTATTGCCTTTTCAGACGGCAAAACTATTCTGCCGCTGCCCACTTCCCAAGACCACAAGGCGGTTTATGATGGGGATAAAGGACCCAATACCGGCGGTATGGGCGCTTATTCTCCGGCGCCGGTTGTAACCGATGAAATGCACCGGCAGGCAATGGATAAAGTTATGATCCCGACGATCAATGCTCTTAAAGCTGAAGGCATACCTTTTAAAGGAATGCTGTATGCGGGATTGATGATTGACAAGGGCGTTGCAAAAGTGTTGGAATTCAATTGCAGATTCGGAGATCCTGAGGCGCAGCCGCTATTGATGCGGGTGAAAACCGACCTGGTTGATATTATGGAAGCCGCCATTGACGGCCGCTTGGACGAAATTGTCCTTGATGTCGACCCGAGGCCGACGGTCTGCGTGGTCATGGCTTCAGGGGGATATCCCGGCGCATATGACAAGGGCAAGGTGATTGCCGGCATTGATGATGCTTCGCAAAATCCTCTGGTTGAAGTGTTTCATGCCGGAACCGCAATGCAGGGCAACGATCTGGTTAATGCAGGCGGCAGGGTACTTGGAGTAACCGCTCTGGGTGATACTTTGCAGGAAGCGATAGATGCGGCGTATGAGGCTGTAAACAAAATACACTGGGAAGACTGTTATTACCGGAAAGATATAGGCCATAAAGCTTTAGGGAGAATGAACAATGAGTAATGCACCGCTTGTAGGTATTGTTATGGGAAGCGATTCAGACCTGCCGGTCATGCAGGCTGGAGCCGATTTTCTTGATAAAATGGCTATTCCTTATGAAATGACCGTTGCTTCCGCCCACAGGACGCCTGAGAGGGCGGCAACATTTTCGAGCACAGCCAGGGCGCGGGGCATCAAGGTGATAATCGCCGGCGCCGGGATGGCTGCTCATCTTGCAGGGGTTTTGGCAGCTCACACGACTTTACCGGTAATCGGCGTTCCCATCGACGCTTCGCCGCTTCAGGGTCTTGATGCCCTGCTTTCCACAGTACAGATGCCGCCGGGCGTTCCCGTAGCCACCATGGGGATAGGAAAATCAGGGGCGAAAAATGCAGCCATCCTGGCTACCCAGATTTTATCGTTGTCAGATGAGAGGCTTGCTGAAAAGCTCGTTGAGTTCAAGAAGGAAATGGCCGCCCAGGTTGACGAAAAGGCCAGGAATCTGCTGAAATAATTTTCGTCAGTAACCTCGGAAATGAGTTGTCGGATGAAACCGGTATCGGAAAAAGATTTTAAGGATGCTGTTTCTTTAATACGTTCCGGGGGCATGGTTGCTTTGCCAACGGAAACATATTACGGCCTGGCGGTGGATCCTTTTAATCCGGCGGCTTTAAAGCGTCTTTTTTTAATTAAGCAACGTGTGGCCCAAAAGCCCATTCTGCTAATTATTGATAATCCATCGTCCTTGGAATTTCTCGTAAAAGAAGTGCCGGATGTTTACCGGCCGGTCATGGAAACACAATGGCCTGGACCGGTTACCCTGGTTTTCAAGGCCAAGGAGGAGCTTTCATCCCTGCTCACGGGCAATACCGGCACTGTTGGGGTGCGTTGTTCTTCCCATCCCGTGGCCCGGAAACTGGTTGAAATGATCGGCAGCCCGGTGACCGCCACCAGCGCAAATATCTCCGGTCTACCTGCGGCGGTCAGTGCCCAGGAGGTGGTTTCTCAGCTGGGAGGAAGTATTGATATGGTCCTTGACGGCGGAAGGACTCCAGGGGAGAAAGGCTCAACGATTATCGGCTATAGAGGAAACAAGGTGTATTTGATCCGTGAAGGCGTGGTGCCGTTTTCAGAAATTGAACATGCAGAGTGAAACGTTTTTATGCCCTGCGGGTGCATTCGCCGCAGCTTGGAGTTTTTCGTTTTCCTGCCACCGGGAGCTTCAAAACAATTTGCCCGGATTGTAACATGCGAGAATTTATTAGAGATGGAATTTTCTTCAACTATTCCCTGGCGTCGAGGATTACAGAGAATGTGTCAGGACTCCATGACCGATTCGGGCTTTTTTTATCGATGAAAAGAGGGTATAAGAATTATATTCACTATTTTATTGATAACGAGATGTCAGTCACGACGGAAATAAGAAACATTGGGCAAAATATGCGTATAGGGGAGCTTTATGGCTGATTTAGAATGGAACAGGGCATTCGCCTTTGAGCAGTCTGGTGAAGATGAAGAGATTCTTGCTGAACTCCTGGATCTTTTTCGCGAGTCAACGGCCGCGGATCTTGAAAAAATTAAATCAGGGATAAGCGCTCAGGATGCAAAAGCGGTTGGAGAAGCGGCGCATAGCATAAAAGGCGCTGCCGCAAGTCTCGGCATTGAAGCAATGAGCAAGGTTGCCTATGAGATGGAAAAGGCCGGTCGCAAAAATGATCTTGAGGTCGCGATCAAGCATCTTCCGGAACTCGAAGCTCTGGCCGGGGAACTTGAGAGTCTGAAATAATCCTCTTTTTACGGAAGAAGATTTTCCAGTCCCTTTCCATGAAGAGTGAGCAGGTATTTCCTTGAAAATTCCGAGATGAAATCGATTTGAATATGCATTCTGTTTTCCGGCATGAGCCGGCCCAGCTTTTCAGGCCATTCGATAACCGCAAGCCCCTCACCGTAAATATAGTCGAGCAGCCCGGCATCTTCAATTTCCTCCTCCCCTGACAGCCTGTAGAGATCCATATGGTAAAAGGGGAGACGCCCGGGATATTCATGCAGCAGTCCGAACGTCGGACTGGTTATATAGAATGAGTCCGGCACCGCCAGGCCTTTTGCAATTGCCTGGGTAAGGGTGGTTTTGCCGGCCCCCAGGCTTCCGCCAAGAGTGATAACCTGCCCGGCTTGCGCTTGCCTGCCAAGCTTTTCTCCAAGGACCAAGGTGTCTGCCAGTGTTCCAAGTGTCAGCTTTAATGGGTTGCCCATAGCAAATTTAACCCTTTATTTTCTTATGACAGAAAAGACAGCGGTATTTGGGCGGATGGCCTTCGGGAAGGGGGGCTTCTCCTTTGGGGTTATGGCAGCTCTCGCATTCTTTTTCAGCTTCCTTTTTGCCCAGAGGGTAGTATTTCTTGTGTACCTCGTCTGCAGGGAGTTTTGCGGTTGTGCTTGGCGGGGCGTTCCATAAAAAGAGAAACACGCCGATACAGACGGCAATGAAAAGTGCATGAAGCGCGTAAGATTTTTTTTGATCAGGTTTTGTTTCCACTTCAAGAATTCCTTATTAATTAGTCCGTTTTCAAGGTTTAACCCCCCAGCCTTTCAGGAGGCTCGCCTTTTGTTAGGGGTTGATTTTTCTGAATATCGAATGTCGAATAAGTAATACTGAATGATGAAGGGTGGAAGATGTATCAATTGAGAAAGGACCTTCCTTCGACATTCGATATTCGGTGTTCAATATTCTGCGGTTCAAGTAGGTCTTAAACCGGTACACGCAGGTCTTGCTGGACTTTAAGTCCGTGAGTTTAAAACCACCTGCTTCAATTAGGTGGGGGTGTATCAGTCTTGGCAGCCCATTTCAAGGGCGCTGAAAGGGATGCATTTTATTCGTAATCCGGCGACCAGGATTTCCATTATGAGCTTTGAGCAGATTTTGTGGCGAGAAGATATCAACGTCAGTTGCTTATGGATAGTATGTCTTCTGAGAAGTTTTTTCAACCTGGAAGATGGATGATCCCCGGTAAGAATAGCACTGGCTGCTTCGTGGCCGGAAAGGATTGCCGGATAAATGCCTTCGCCGGTGAGCCCGGATGCAAGGCCGGCCGCGTCGCCTACCAGAAAAAAGTTGCCAAAGCAGATTCCCCGGTAGTCGAAGTTTATCAGCGCCGCCTTTGGGGATGAATTTTTGAGATCAATGCCCTTTTTCGTAACCCACTGATAGAAGTTTTGTTGGAGTTCCTTGGGCGGTATGGCCGGACGGTAGGCATAAGCGCCGATGGAAGCGCTTGTTTTATGCGGGAAAATCCAGGCATAGCCGCTGTCAAACAGCTTTGAGTTCAGGTGCCATTCCATCTTGTCATAAGCACCGGGGACCTGATGGTGAATTCCCACCCCGACATGTTTCGTGGGGATACCCAGGAATTTCCGCACAATAGAAGAACTGCCGTCAGCGCCGACCAGATATTTAAATTCAAGATCTCCGGTGTTTGTGGTGATCTGCCGGCGGCTGATTTTCTTTGCGTCTGTTGAGATCTTAACTGTTACACCGGCATTTTCTGCCTTGCTGAGCATGTATTGCCCGAGTTTTTTCCGGTCCACAGTCGAGATAATCGGCTTGGCGGAAGAAATCCTGATCCTTTGCAGGTTTGATTGAATAATCTGTTCGGGAAAAGACTTTTCTATCAGGTCGTCTGGCAGGTATTGCCCCAGACCGGACCAGGTAACACCTCCTGCACATACCTTGGGACCGACTTGGGCGTTTTTTTCAATAACCAGGACTTGCCTGCCATTTTCTGCAAGTTCGGTGGCACATGCAAGGCCGCCAGGACCGGCACCGATTATGATGATTTCAAAGGAGTTTTTTTTAGGCAAAATCACTTCCATATTTTCTCTTTATTGGAATGAAAACCTGGGAAGGTATAGAGGGTGGTGTTCCATCTGTCAAGCAATAACAGGTATGGCAGCCCCGGACAGGACCCCGGCATATTAAAAAAGTTGAAACTGTTCCAGGAAAAAATTGTCGAATAATTAAAGAATTTCAACTCTTCTTACACTTTTTGTTGAATAAAATGGTAGTGATGTTAAGTAATACGGGCAATCAGGAAATAACCAACAAGAGCTTGTCCATTGCAGAAGATGCCTGTTTTGGGAAGGTTGCAGCTCCGGTTTTTGGCCGGAAAGGACCGTGAGCTGCGGTGCAATTGCACACGTAACATTTTTTTTTACTTTAGAATTACTGCCTGCACAAATTAAGGATGATACCATCTTCAAGTCCGCGTAATTAAAGCCCGCAGACAATCTCCTTGGGTAAGGATGTTATCTTTATCAGACTCGTTCGTTGTTTCTGTTCACCAACAATAATAATATAAATGCCTCATGAAAAGGGCTGGAAGGATTTAAATGTCATTACAATCATCGCCATCAAAGAGAATTAAAGCAGGAAGTAATTTTCTACAGATCCTTTTAATCGTCGGCCTCATAGTTTTGGGAGTGGCAGGTTTTTTATTAGTGAAGCTGTATGAAAGGGAGCGGCCGCAGGTTACCCTGTTGACGGATATAACCAGGATAGGAATTTCCAGGGAAGTCAGTATAGTGGTGACGGATGCGAAAAGCGGCATAAGCGAAATGGAAATCACCATGAAGCAGGGCGCCAACAAGACAAAACTGTACGGGAAGAAATTTCCTAAACACAGTTTGTTTTTTAATGCAGGGCCGCATCGGATTGAAGAGGTTGTGATGATCGCTCCCCGGGAACTCGGATTTGATGACGGTCGGGCTGAAATCATCATTGAGGTGAAAGACCATTCCTGGAGCGGCTGGATGGAAGGCAACACCGCATCAGTTTCATATTCCACCATGATTGATACGCAGCCGCCAGCGGTTTCGGTCATTTACTCATCCCGTTATATCAAACCCGGCGGCTCGGGTGTTGTGGTTTATAAAGTGAATGAAGCGGTTATTGGGCATGGAGTGACCATCAACGATATTTTTTACCCGGGATTTCAGTTGGAAAACCGTGTCGAAGGGATGTTTGTCTCGTACATCGGCATACCGTTTAATACTGAAAAAATTGAGACGGCGATGGTTTCGGCTGCCGACAATGCCGGCAATGAGGGAAAATCGGTTTTCGGGGTGATTCTGCGAAAAGTTGTTTATGAAAAGGATCGTATAAATTTAAGTGATGCGTTTTTCAAACAGAAACTTCCCGAATTCTCACAATATTACCCGGAAATGTCCGGTACCGATGTAGAGCAGTACCTCTATGTGAATAATACGGTGCGCCAGGATAACGCCGGGAAAATTACAGAAATCTGTCGGAAATCCGTGGCTGAAAAGCATTGGAAAGGGACTTTCAAGCGGTTGCCGCGGAGCAGCAGACGGGCCGGGTTTGCCGAATTCCGGAGTTATTATTATCAGGATGAAAATATAGATCAGCAGTATCATCTTGGAATAGATCTCGCCTCGGTTCGCCATGCTACCGTTACTGCCGCAAATGATGGCCTGGTGGTTTTTGCCGATTATATGGGTATTTACGGCAATACGGTGATCCTGGATCATGGGCAGGGGATTTTCAGCCTTTATTCGCATTTAAGCCAGGTCAGCGCTCAGGTCGGTGATTCATATGAGAAAGGGGCGACCCTGGGCCTTACGGGTACCACAGGAATGGCTGGAGGAGATCATCTGCATTTCGCCATGCTGATAAACGGCGTGTTTGTCAACCCCATTGAATGGTGGGATGCAAGCTGGCTGAACCTGAATATTGAAAGCCATCTATAACGTATTCAACTGAATTTTCTGAGTTAGCATAGCACCTGAAATTCAGGAGTCAGGAGTCCGAATCCAGAAGAAATGCGGTACAATCAGTTATCCTGACTCCTGGCTTTTTCTGATAGTGAATCAATGGCACTTATTTATTAATATAACTGCATAATTTGATGAAATCGTAAAAAGACTGATTTCATCGAGTTATTGCTTGTAACATGTTGATTTTGTGTGGTGGACCTTTTTCTACAGCGATTTTTCGAAGTCTCGTTTCTCTCGCTTATCTACGAGTCCATCAATAATTTCAATAAATTTGAATAAGTCAGAAAGTTGAGTTAACTAGCGAATAACCTTGTCAAAGATAAAGATCCTTCCAGAAAATTTAGCAAACCAGATTGCCGCGGGTGAGGTCGTGGAGCGGCCGGCGTCCGTGGTCAAGGAGTTTATCGAAAATGCCATAGACGCCGGCGCCCGGCATATTACAATTCAGATAGAAGGCGGCGGAACCAGACTCATACGGGTGATTGATGACGGGGCCGGCATGGACCAGGATGATCTGCTTCTGTGTCTTGAGCGGCATGCCACCAGTAAGCTTATTGATGAGCGGCAACTCGGGGAGATTAAAACCCTGGGTTTCAGGGGGGAAGCGATCCCCAGTATTGCCTCGGTGTCCCGCCTGACGATCATCTCGCGGCCCGCGGCTGCATCTCTCGGATCCAAAGTTGAAGTTCGGTATGGAACGGTTTTAAAGGTCCATGAAACCGGCAGCTTTTTTGGTACGGTTATGGAGGTGAAAGATCTCTTCAGTAATGTTCCTGCAAGAAAGAAATTCCTGAAATCAACCAGGACTGAGCTGTTTCATATAGAAGAGGTCATCCGTAATTACGGGTTGGCTCTTCATCAACTGGGCATTTCCTATTCGGTAAACAACAAAGAGATCATTAACCTGCCGGCGGATTCCGATTCCCCGGAGGAAAGGGTGTTGCGACTTCTGGGCGGTCGCTCTGGCGGATTGCTCATATCCCTGGGAAAAAGAGATGTGGAAACTGAATCTTCAGCAGGGATAAGTGTTTCCGGACTTTTATTCCCACCCGAGGATATGGGAGTCAACGCAAGGCTCAGGATGTTCGTTAATGGCAGAATCGTCAGGGATAGGATGGTGGCTCACGCGGTTGCTGAGGGCATGCGCGGTTTCCTGATGAAGGGTGGGCATCCGGCAGGGGTTATTTTTATAGATCTTCCCTGTGGGGATATCGATGTCAATGTTCATCCCACCAAGCAGGAGATCCGTTTCCATAAACCCAACGTTGTGCATCAACTCATTATTTTAGAAGTAAGCAAGGCCCTCCGGCGTTTTCAGGAAGAGTTGAAGTATTCCCTGTTTGGGACGCCGATAATCAGTGAAGAAGAAAGGCCGTCCAGAGAAGAGGGTTTGTCCGCCAGACAGGCGCCCTTTGCCATAGAGCATCAGTGGGTGAGGCAGTCGGTTTTTCCAAAAAACATAAAGGCTGCAGAACCTGCGGCAACCCCTGGATATACATCCCTGTTCGGTGACAATAATTCTGAAAAAAATGAACCGCAGCACCAGCAAGTGGCATATCCTGATAGTGAGCAAGTGCCCGCTACAAGCGCCTGTGGTATGGTCATTCATGAGTCTTTTTTTGACTCCGGCGCGACATCTGTTACAATGGGGTGGAGTTTTATACGGCCCATCGGTCAGCTGATGAATTCCTATCTGCTCTGTGAAACAGACAAGGGGCTGGTGGTAATTGATCAGCATGCCGCCCAGGAGCGCCTGATTTTCGAGGAATTGAAAAAGGATTTTTCAAGAGGTGCCATTGCCGGCCAGAAACTGCTTTTCCCAAAGGTCCTGGAGTTTGAACCTGAGGAAAGAGCCATGGTCAAAGAGTATGAAAATGAGATTGCCGCGTTAGGGGTTGAGCTTGAGGAATTCGGCGGTGCAAGTTATGTGATCAAGGCGGTTCCGGCGATTCTTAAGGATCTGCTTCCCGAGGAGGTGCTGCAGGGGATTTTTGAAAGGTTTTCGGCCCGGGGAAATGATGCGGCGTTACAATCCCCCCGGGGGATGGAAAGCGTCCTCGCCGGGTTGGCGTGCAAGGCGGCGATCAAGGCCGGTCATTCTTTACAGGATGAAGAAATCGAACATCTCCTTGCAAAAATGCAAGAGGCGGATGTTTTTTCCCATTGCCCCCATGGAAGACCGGTGGTGAAATGTTTTACAGGGGATGAGATAAAGAAGTGGTTCCGGAGGACCTGATATATAGGCAAGATTTGTCTTAATTAGAATTCATTCCGGTAAATACGACAGGAGATAAATGGCAATTTCTGGTTTGTACATTCAACTGTTCAGTATTCACGGCCTCATCAGGGGAAGATCTCCTGAACTCGGGCGCGATGCCGATACCGGCGGCCAGGTAAAATACGTTCTGGAGTTAGCTCAGGCCCTGACCCAACACCCGGATGTCGCCCGGGTTGACCTTGTAACCAGGCTCATTAAAGACAAAGCGGTTTCCGAAGATTATTCCAAGCCCATTGAGGCTTTATCCGAAAAAGCGCGTATCGTGCGTATCCGTTGTGGCGGCCTTAAATATATCCGTAAAGAACTCTTATGGCCGCACCTTGATGAGTTCGTTGATAAAACTCTCAAGTTCATAAAATCAGAAGGTAACGTGCCTGATTTTTTTCACGGCCATTATGCAGATGGCGGCTATGTTGCCCGTCAATTGGCAAGCATCTTCGCGACGCCTTTTATCTTTACCGGTCATTCCATGGGCCAGCATAAAAAAAGTAAATTATTGTCCGAAGGAATGACCTCGGAGGAGATCAACAGGCGATACCGCATTGATTTCAGAATTGATGCGGAAAAGAGAATCATCAAGGATGCCGAACGGATAATAACCAGCACCCACCATGAGATCGATAATCAATACGCTCTCTATGAAAACTTTTCAGACGGGCATTTCATGGTCATTCCTCCGGGAATCGATGTTGAGACATTTTATCCGTATTATGACACACAGCTTGATTTTAATCTGGAGACCGAGCAGACCAAGCATGCCCACATGGTTCTTCTCCATGAATTGCATCGTTTCTGGGTAGGTCCGCATAAACCGTTCATCCTGGTGCTCTGCCGACCGGATCAGCGGAAAAATATCTCCGGATTGATTACTGCATACGGGGAAGACAAGGAACTCCAGGCCATTGCCAATCTGGCGATTTTTGCAGGGATAAGAAAGAGCATCAATCTGATGGAGGAAAATGAGCGAAATGTCCTCACTGAAATGCTTCTGCTCATGGACCGTTATGATCTCTATGGAAAACTCGCCATTCCTAAAAAACACGATTTTACTCTGGAGGTTCCGGAACTCTACCGGCTCTGCGCTGAAAGTCGCGGTGTATTTGTCAACCCGGCCCTTGTTGAGCCTTTCGGCCTCACCCTGATCGAGGCTGCGTCATGCGGTTTGCCGATTGTTGCCACTCGAGAGGGAGGCCCTGCTGATATAATCGGCAACTGTAATAACGGCATCCTGGTTGACCCGACAAAACCTGAGGAGTTATCTGCTGCCTGCCGTAAAATACTGGTTGATAAGGAATTGTGGGAGGATTACTCCAGGAACGGTATTATTGGTGTTCGCGAACATTACTCCTGGGCTACTCATTGTGAAAAAACCGTGGAGCTTGTCAAGGAAGCTTTGCATGAGATGCCCGGCGACGGCTTGGTTGCGACAGTCGCAAAGCCCCTGGCTATCGGTCAGCGTCTGGCGTTTGTCAATAAGTTGCTTATAACCGATGTCGATAATACCCTGGTGGGCGAAGATGAATCCATGGAGGAGATTTTATCTCTGCTGGCTGCCAATAGCCAAAAGGTCTGTTGGGGCGTGGCAACGGGAAGATGTCTCAGTCTGACCCTGGAATATCTGAAGGAAAACACCATCCCGGTGCCGGATATCATAATCTGTTCGGTGGGTACGGAAATATATTATGGTCCGCGGCTCAATCCGGATAAAGGCTGGCAACAGCATATCGCACATAACTGGAAACCCGAGGCGATCAAACTTGAACTTGCCAAACTCGATTTTCTCGAATTACAGGAGAAGGAAACCCAGCAACGCTTTAAGATAAGTTACTACATGGAAGATAATCCGGATTATCTTGCCATGGTCCATCAGGCCTTGCAGGCAAGAAAAATCCGCTATAACCTTATTTTTTCAAACGGCCAGTTTCTGGATATTTTGCCGTATCGGGCGTCCAAAGGCAAAGCGGTCCGCTATCTGAGTTATAAATGGGAAATACAACTCCCCGATATTGTTGTCTGCGGTGATTCCGGAAATGATGAAGATATGCTGCGGGGCGACACAAGCGGCGTAGTTGTCGGGAATTACAGCAAGGAACTTGAAAAATTAAAAGGATTAAGACGAGTGTATTTCAGTAAGCAGGAGTATGCAGCGGGAATTCTTGATGGCATGAGACATTATCGATTCTTTGAGGGAGGTCGAAGTGAATAAATCCCTGTCGAGTTTCATCGATGACTCTGAGATTCCTGTGCTGCTGGATTTTTTATCACAGCTTTTAACAACCGATAACAAGATCATCCTCAGAAACGACATATTGCTTGCTTTACAACAGTATGTTGCCGACCACGATGGATTGCCGTCCCTGTCCACTTCCAGACGATTCTTGAGCAAAGTCCAGGAAATACTCAACCTCCGGGAGCGTCTGATAATCGTTTACCGTCACCGACAGGCAACCTGCCGGATTTATTCACTCAACGGTCACCAGCATGAAATCATAGAACTTTCCACCAGAGAATTTCTGGATATCAAAGAGCGGTTGATTAAACCGGATCTGCCCTATAATCAGCGGACCATGGAAATTAATCTCGCCTCTTTTTATGATTACGGGCCGAACCTGAAAGATCCGGAGACCATCGGCAACGGTATTCGGCATCTCAACAGGTATATGTCGGCAAGTCTTGCCAGGCAGCCGGAGCGCTGGAATCACGTGCTCTATGAATTTCTTAAACTGCATCATCTTCATGGGGTGCAGCTTCTTCTTGACGGCGGCAGGATACGGAACACCGGTGAACTTGAAAGCGCCCTTGAGGATGCGGTGGATTTCCTGGAACGTTGCGATTGCCCGGAAGACATGGCGTATCTGCGGTCCAAACTGAAGGGACTGGGATTTCTCGACGGCTGGGGAGACACCGGGGAGCGGATCCTTGAAACGATTCATCTGCTTCAGGATATTCTTGAGCAGCCCAACGAAGCGACCCTTGAAGAGTTTCTTGCTAGAATACCAATGGTTTCAAAAATCGCCTTGATATCACCACATGGCTGGTTCGGTCAGGAAAATGTCCTGGGACGCCCGGATACCGGCGGCCAGGTTGTCTATGTGCTGGATCAGGCCAGGGCGTTGGAAACTTATCTCGAAGAGGACATCAGGAGATCGGGTTTGCCGATCAGTCCCCGGATCATTATTGTCACCAGGTTGATCCCGGAGCATGAAGGCACTACATCAAACCAGCGGCTTGAAAAGGTTCATGGCACCAAGAATGTTTTTATTCTGCGGGTTCCCTTTGTGGATCAGCGGGGAGAGGTTGTGCCGCTCTGGATTTCCAGATTCAAGGTGTGGCCGTACCTTGACCAGTTCGCAGTTGACGTTGAGGATGAGATTGGTAAAGAGTTCGATGGATTGCCGGACCTGATCGTCGGTAATTATTCCGATGGAAATCTTGTTGCCACCCAGCTGTCAAAAAGTATGGGGGTCATTCAGTGTAACATTGCCCATGCGCTGGAAAAATCCAAATATCTGTTCAGCGATCTGTACTGGCAGGATTTTGAAAAAGAATATAATTTCAGTGTCCAGTTCATGGCGGACCTGATGTCGATGAATCAGGCCAATTTCATCGTTACCAGCACAAAGCAGGAAATTACCGGGACGGACAGCTCAATCGGTCAGTATGAATCATATCAGTTTTTCACAATGCCTGGATTAATGCAGGTCGTTCGCGGCATTGATCTTTTTCATCCCAGGTTTAATGTGATTCCTCCCGGAGTGAATAATGCCGTTTTTTTTCCATATAAGGAGAAAAGAAAGAGAAAGAAAAAGAAGTTTGCCGAGCTCAAAACCATGATTTTTGAAACCGAGGATCAGGATTGTTTCGGTCACCTTGACGATCAGAATAAAACGCCGATTTTTTCCATTGCCAGACTTGATCGCATCAAGAACCTCACCGGTTTTGTTGAGGCTTATGGCCGAAACCAGGAGCTGCGCAAGCGGGCGAATCTGGTGTTTGTTGCCAGCAAGCTTGATCCCGAAAGCTCCCGAGATCATGAAGAGGCAGCTGAAATACGCAAGATGCACGAGCTCATAGAAAAGTATGAGCTTGCCGGAAACATCCGCTGGATCGGCAAGGTATTGTCCAGCGAGGAAACCGGGGAAATTTACCGGATGATGGCTGACCGAGGGGGAATTTTTGTGCAACCCGCATTGTTTGAAGCCTTCGGCCTCACTATCCTTGAGGCAATGCATTCCGGGCTGCCGGTGTTTGCAACTCAGTTCGGCGGCCCCCTGGAAATCATTGAAAACGGCAAGTCCGGTTTTTTGATCAATCCTACGGACCCGGATTACATGACTGCCAAAATCTGTGATTTTTTCGATAAGGCAGCCGGCAACAACAAATACTGGCTGGAAATATCAAAAAAGGGAATGGAGAGGGCCCGCACCCATTTCACCTGGGACCTCCATTGCCAGCGATTGACCCGGTTAACCAAGGTGTATGGCTTCTGGAAATATTCAATTTCCCAGAAGGCTAAATCACGATTGGGAGAGTATTGTCATCTCCTGTATAATCTCTATTTTAAGAACAGGGCGAAAGAGATCCGCTAGGCCGGCTTACATCAGGCACAAAGGCAGGCACAAAGGCAGGCACAAAGTGGAAGAACAATAAAAATATTTAATTATTCCTGTTTGTCGCTGACTTTGATCGCTTTGTTAAGCGAGAAGGGGATTTCCTGTAACAGTTGAAAATATGTCTTTTGGAGCAGGCCAATGATCATAGCAGTGGGAGAGGTTGTCTGGGACATGTTCCCGGATGGGAGAAAAGTATTGGGCGGCGCGCCGGTCAATGTCGCATATCACCTTCACACCCTTGGGGTTGAAATCGGCATCATCAGCAGGATCGGTAGCGACATCCTGGGCGAGGCTACCGTAGAAAAATTCAAGGCACTGGGCCTTCCCCTGGATGGTCTGCAGCGCGGCGATCTTCCCACCGGAGAGGTGCAGGTAACGGTGGATGGTAATAATGAGCCGCATTTTGAAATCATCGCGCCTGCAGCCTGGGACAATCTGGATGAAGGTCTGGCGATGGATTTTGCAGGAGACTCGAAATTTGACCTGGTGTTCGGCACTCTGGCGCAAAGGGACAGTCGCAGTAGAAATGTTATCGGTAAATTACGGGCAAAGGCGTCCAGACGGTTTTATGATGTAAATCTGCGACCTCCCTTTACTACCCCTGAACTTGTTCTTGACTCTCTTGGGCAAAATGATATAGCAAAGGTCAATGGCCATGAGTTGCTTAAGATTGCCGGATGGTCGGGATGCGGCGGCGAGTCAAAAAAAGATTCAGCACGTAATCTTCTTGAGCGCTTTGATATCAAGGTGCTGGTTGTCACCGAAGGTTCCCGGGGGGCATGGCTTGTAACCGGTGATCAGTACTTTGAAGATTCCGGCGTCAAAGTTGAGATTTCAGATACGGTGGGCGCCGGTGATTCGTTTTTCGCCGCCCTGATTGAAGGGTATGTAAAAGGAGTGCCCTGGGCCGAGAGTCTGGCGAGGGCTAATAAGCGAGGCGCATACGTTGCTTCGCAAAACGGGGCGACTCCGCAGATGCCGGAATATTTGTAGAAAGATTTTATTGTTTTAAAAACTGCATGTACTTTTATGCATAACTTATAACTGAAAAAGATTTGAGGACACATTCATGACAAAACCAGTAACCGAAACCCGGTTTGGAAATCTCAACCTCATTCACAGGGGCAAGGTGCGAGACCTTTATGAGGTTGAGGGCAAACTGTTAATGGTCGCCACGGACCGGATTTCTGCCTTTGATGTTGTGATGGATGACCCCATCCCCGGCAAAGGCGCCATACTTACGAAATTATCGCTGTTCTGGCTGGATTATCTCAAAGGTATTCTTCCCAATCATCTGATCACCGCTGATGTGGATCAGTTTCCAGCTGTATGTAAACCATACCGCAAGATTCTTGAGGGGCGCAGCATGTTGGTGAAAAAAGCGCGGCCGTTGCCGGTTGAGTGCATTGTCCGCGGTTATATTTCCGGATCCTTCTGGAAGGCGTATAAGAAAAATACCACTGTCTGTGGAGTTGATTTACCCAAGGGCTTACTGGAGTCGGATAAATTTCCTACACCGCTGTTTACGCCTTCAACAAAAGCGGCACTTGGCGAACATGATGAAAATATTTCTCTTGAGCAGATGGAAAATCTTATGGGAGTCGATGAAACCAGGCGGATATCTGATGTATGCATCCGACTCTATGAAAAGGCAGCGGATTTTGCCCGGACCAAAGGAATTATCATTGCAGACACCAAATTTGAACTGGGTTGGGATAACAACGAGTTGATTCTCATTGACGAAGTGCTGACCCCGGATTCTTCCCGGTTCTGGCCGATGGATGAGTATAAACCCGGCAGCGGACAGCCGAGTTTTGATAAACAGTTTCTGCGGGATTATCTGTTGTCTCTTGACTGGGATCAGACCCCGCCACCACCGAAACTTCCCGAGGATATCCTCTCAAGAACTGCGGCCCGTTACGGTGAAGCAGTTACCCGGATCATCGGATCCTGACCTGGCGGGTGCGGATATTTTTTGCCCCCTGGGGAAATCCCGGGGGAAGATTTTATGTTGACACCCGCCGGGTATTCAGCTAAGATGGTTAAGAAGTTAATTATTTAGCTAACTTCTATACCTTTGAGCTGCATGCCGAAGACCCAGAAAATATTCAACGACGGATGTTTATCCGGCCCGGCAGGCATGATGCGGAAAAATCGATTACTGGAGGAAAAACTATGAGCGCAATCACCGCTGATCACGTATTGGACACCCAGGGATTAAGCTGCCCGATGCCCATGTTGAAAACCAAAAAAACCATGAAGAATGTCGCGTCAGGCCAGATTCTTGAAGTAATCGGCACTGACCCCGGTTCGAAGAACGATATTCCTGACTGGATCAAAAAATCCGGCCATGAACTTGTCGGCAGTACCGATGAGGGGGGAGTATTCCGGTTCTTTATCAAAAAAGGATAATCCCGCTTTAACCGGCGATTATATATAGAAGCCGCTTCGGAGTTTTCCGGGGCGGTTTTTTTTGGAGACTGGTTCTGCTGGAAATTCTGGCCAGCAAGGATTTGTCTGCAGTGAGGCAGACCGGCAATAATTTTTCGCGCAGGGTTTTGATTTCCCTTCCTTCACCCTTAAGGTTCATTCTTTTTTTCCTGATCAGTTTCTATTTGCCTGTGCAAAGCGAGGTATGTTCCAACTTCATTCGAAGTTGTTGCCTACCTCATGTGTTGAGCTTCATTTCGACATTATTTTTTCTGAGACACGCGACAATTTACTCCAAAACTATCCTGGCATGGCGCTCTACCGCCGGCATCAAAACTGATCCCCGAATAATCACCATTTCCCTGGCTGATTATTGCAAACAACCGTCGGGTTCTGCAGCAGCAATCAACTTGTTCGTAATTTTATTTGATAGCACCGGGCTTATTGGGTATAAATAATAATCACTCTCATATTCTCTTATTGAGGATGCCGCAGGTTCCCATTGATCAGGAGGCTTAATTCAAAGAATGCCAGGAAGCAGAATCAATATTGACACCCTTATAGAAATTGTTTCACGGGGCGGGGCGGTCAAAACCGGGGTTGATATTATAAACAGGAAAGGGCTTCTTCTTCTTGAAAAGGATGTGCTGGTCACCAAGGTGAAAACCCTTCTGCTGATCAAGCACAGCGGGGTGTATGATATTCCGATTCATCCGGAGTTGGCGGGCGGCGTCTGGGACAATAAAGGCAGGCAAATGTCTTTTGGTGCAACTCCGCCCCGGAAACAAGAGAAGAAAGCCGCCCCCGCCCCCAGGTCGGAGATTGAAAAGAAGATTCAGACCATCAATCAGCTGAAAAAAGAGGCATCGGTCCGCTACGAAAAGGCCAAGGAAAGCACCAAACAGGTTTTCACCGACATCAAAAAGACCGGCGGAGAGATCGATCTGGGGCTTGTCAAGCAAACCGTTCAGGAACTCTTTGATTTTCTGACTGTTAACGAGAGTGCTTTTTCCTATCTTACAAAGGAAATACTGAATTATGACGACTATCTGTATAATCATTCGATTAATGTCTGCACCATCGGCACCGCTATTTTAAACAGGTTTAATGATAATTTCAGCGAGGCGATAAACAAGCATCTTGTCAGTGTTTTTGAAAGCACAATCGATTATGAGGATGAGAGCACGGTCTCCTACGTAAATTATCTGCCGGCGGACATGCAGGATGTCTCGTTGGGTTTTTTCATGCATGATATTGGTAAAATTCTGATCCCTGACAAAATTCTCAACAAGAAAGGGCCGTTGACCGCCGAAGAGTTTGAAATAGTCAAAACCCATTCCTATGAAAAAGGCGTTGAGATACTTGAAAAAAATAAGATAGATAATCCCTACACCAGGAATATTGCCAAGTATCATCACAGCGCCTTGTTTGTCGGTGAAGATCGTTGTTATCCCCAGAACCGGCTTCCCATTGAAATACCCCTCTATGTGAAGATATGTAAACTTGCGGACATCTATGACGCGATGACCTCCAAGAGGTGTTACAAGGATGCTTGCAATCCCACGACCGTGGTCACCGATATTTTCCGCAGATATGCGGAGAAAGATCATATTCTGCAGTTCATGCTGCACTCTTTTGTCAAGTCAATCGGGATTTATCCACCGGGAAGCATTGTGACGTTGAATAATAATCAACTTGCTTATGTTATGGACAGCAGCGGGCCGCTGGTCATTCCTTTTACCGATACAAAAGGGGATGCCTTGAAAAAGCAATCCGCGCCGATTAATCTCGCTGAACAAGTGGGCAGGGAAGAGTTGCAGATTAACAGACGCAAACCGCTTAATGCGCCCATTGAAGTCTACGATAAACTTCCCTCGTATCTGAAGTCGGCTGCTCCTCTGGAAAAGTAATCATTGCTTGCCGTTCTGGATTCGGGTCATGGGAATGAATGATTTTATCGCTTAATGTGACATTTCAGATAACAAATTTCCGGGGCAGAAGATGTTTAAAAAAATCAGAATCGTTATTCTCCTGCTGATCCTGACAATTGTTGGTGGGAGAACATTTTTTTCCAGGGTCTGGAGTACAGACTGGGACATTCCCCTGGGAGTGATTGTCTATCCGGTAAATGGTGATGGTAGCGCTGCTGCTGCCAGGTATATTTCGTCCCTTGAAAGGGATACATTTGAGCCGGTTGCCGATTATTTTGTCAAACAGGCAAAACAGCATGACCTGCCGTTGTCAGAACCCATTACCATTGATTTGACCGAGGAAGTAAGCAGCTTGCCGCCTCAGGCGCCATTTGGCGGCAGCCGTTTGGCAATCATGCTGTGGAGTCTTAAGATGCGCTGGTGGGCATGGCGCGTTGACAAATATGACGGCCCCGGCAATATCAAGGCTTTTGTTCTTTATTTTGATACAGACGCCCATAAGGAACTGGATCATTCCCTTGGACTTGAAAAGGGTATGGTTTGCATGGTCAACGCCTTTGCCAGCCGCAATCTTGCGGCACGGAACAATGTGATTATCGCCCACGAACTGCTTCATACCCTGGGAGCAACGGATAAATACGATCCTCAAACCAGCCAGCCGATATTTCCGGAAGGCTATGCAAACCCTGAGCGGCAGCCGCGATACCCGCAGCAAAAGGCGGAAATTATGGGCGGCCTGATCCCGGTTTCCGAAACCACCAGCGACTGGCCCCAGATGTTACGGGATACGGTCATCGGCCCGGTTTCCGCCCGGGAGATCGGCTGGATTACGATGAGTGACGATTAGGAAGTAAGTACTCTGAAGGGAATTATAATCCAGCCTCAGCAAGCTTTTCAGCGAGTTCCTTCTGTTCCTTGGTGGGCTTGCTGGGTACGGAAATGGCGATTTTGACAAAGAGGTCGCCGCGGGGGCCCTTGGGGCCAGATGGTAACCCGTGACCTTTGAGGCGCAGCTTTGCATTGGGTTGAGTGCCTGAAGGCACTTTTACTTTGAGCTGTTTTCCTTCAAGTGTGGGCACCGCCAGATCGGTTCCCAGGATCGACGCGCTTATCGGGATGCTTTTCTCAACGATGAGATCGTTGTTGTCTCTTGTGAAGGTGGGATGCGGCTGTATTCTGATCAATAAATAGAGGTCGCCGGCAGGGCCGCCCATGGGGGATGGCGAACCTTTTCCCGAGATTCGAAGTTTCTTGCCGTCCTCAATGCCGGCAGGGATTTTTACTGATACTTTGCCGGCTCCGGCCCCTCTGCCCAGGGCGATTGTTTTTTCTCCGCCGATCAAGACTTCGTTTAAGCTGATCGGCAACTCAAGGCTGAGATCGCCGCCCTTGACCATCTGGGTCTGCTGTTGGTGGTGGCCGCCGCGAAACCCTTGCGCGCCGCCGCCCATGCCGCCAAAAAACGCATCAAAGGGACTGCCGCCGCCTGAAGTGCGAAAACCACCGCCGCCCATATTGATGCCGAATTCTCTCAGGATATCGCCCAGATTGGAGCCCCGGAAGATGTCTTCCTGGGAGTAGCGCTGCTGGAAACCGGTTGAACCGTATGTATCGTATTGTTCGCGTTTTTCCTTATCGGAAAGAACAGCATAGGCCTCGCTGATCTGTTTGAATTTTTCCTCAGCCTCTTTATTGTCCTTGTTCCTGTCCGGATGGTATTTGAGTGCAAGTTTCCTGTAGGCTTTCTTGATTTCATCCGCAGTGGCTGTTTTAGAAACGCCAAGTAATTCGTAATAGTCCATAATTGTCGATAAATCTCGGGGTTATAATACTTCCTTCTCAGGAGAAAGTGGGTTTGGCATGCATGTTTTTGTGCTGTCGGAACACACTGAAATGGAAAGTATTAATGAAAAAGGGTGTTGACTATTACCTGTATCTATTCCGGAGAAGGCCGCTTAAAACGGGACATCATCACCCATGGTCGGTTCCGGAAAAGGCGGTTCCTCCATTTGCGATGAACCGCTTCCAGCACCTTTGGCGCTGAGCATTTTCATTTCACGGGCAACGATTTCAGTTGTATATTTGGTGTTGCCGTCCTTATCGTCCCATTTTCTGGTCTGGATGCGTCCTTCGACGTATACCTTTGATCCCTTGGAAAGGTATTCGCCGCAAATTTCACCAAGGCGGCCAAATGCGACAATTTTATGCCATTCGGTCTGCTCCTCTTTTGAGCCGTCCGGTTTTTTCCAGGTTTCAGTTGTTGCTACACTGAAGTTGGCAACCGCGGTGCCGCTTTGTGAATAACGAACTTCAGGGTCTTTCCCGAGGTTTCCGATAATGATGGCCTTGTTAACCATTGTTTCTCCTTAATAAATTGGTTCGAGTCAAATAAGTGTTTTTATTTCAAGTAGTTATAGTATCCCTGGGGATGTTGCCGGATTTTTTACGGACCCGATCAGATTGCGATAGGATATATTAAGAACACAGAGGAATAAAAGCAACCGGGAAAAAAACTTTCCGACAGTCCCATTCCGGGAATCATGCCGGATATTATCGGTTATTCACCGAGCGGTCGAGCATCGCACCAAGCCCGCCGCATTCATCAGGGGTAAATCCATAGACTTCCCGCCAGATCTCATCACTTTCCATACAGAGATAAATACAGGTGTGGGCTGCGGCTCTTTCCTTGAGCAGGTTATAGATGAATTTGTACATTTCAACCCGCAGCGTCCTGAAGTAGCGGTATTTCCCGTCAAGGCCGATGACGAATTCTTCATGGAAAAATTTTGAATTGGAGAAACGGTTCACCGCGATTGTTTTAAGGGCCGGAAGATATCTGAGGCAGCCCATGCTGATCCAGGCGATCTGCTCTTTAGGAACCGTATCGAACAGTAACGAAATAGTGTCGGCATAGCCCTGCTGCCAGCCGGGGTGGTAAATTATCGGATCAAAGTGAAAGGCGAGTCTGTAGCCCCAGGATGCGCAGAGTTTTGCGGCGTTGAGCCTTTCGGTAAGCGTGGCGGTTCTGATTTCTTCGCGGCTCATGATTTCAGAAGCATTGAGCGACCAGGCGACGATTGTCCGCTCTTGATGGTCAAGGTTTTCCAGGTTGTCGATAACTGCGGTTTTGGTCTTGAGTTCGAGCACCGCATTAGGCTTGTCGCGCATGAAATCAATGAGGATTCTGCTTAAGCCGGTCATGCTGTCAATGGCCATGCTGTCGGTGAATTCGCCGGTTCCTATTCGATGAAATTGTGACGGATTCTTGTGCAGGTGCTCACTGACTTCGGCAAGCAGATCGTTGACGTTTACGAAAAAAGACAACCAGGGATTGTTCAGATAGGCCTGCAGGATGCAGTAGACGCAATCCATCGGGCAGTTCATGCCGATATTTAAAACCTGATAGTCGCAGCAGCGGTATTCCCTGGTGGCCGGGCAGGGCTTGAGAAATTTACCCCGGTTCAAGCTGAGAAGGAGGTGTTTCTTGCCGGAAGAGAGACTTTCCGGGTAAGGCCCGTAATCGATTTGTGGAAAGGATTTTTCAGGGATTACCCTGATGTTGTCGGTTGGTGCGCGGCTGAGGATTTCCCTGGTATAGGGAAGGTCCAGGCAGTTTTTCTCAACATGGATGGTGGTTATGGATTGAGCCGGGTCTTTCATGATTGTTGATGTCTATTGGCAGATTTTATGTAGGTCAGTGTTTGAAATTATTGTTGCTCTGAATAATTCGCAGCTTTTTTGGATGTTCAGGCTCATGTGCTCCGGCAGAGATTCTATGGTAATCAGGTTTTCATGTTCCGGTCAGCATACAGTATGAAATTTATTTGCCCAGAGTAAATTCGCATAAAAAGAGTTGTTTGAGTTGTTTTTATGATGCGAATGGTTGGATTTTCAAGGATGAACTATGCCTTGCTTCACTAATGGAATTGTTGTTAATATGCAAATTTGTATGTACATTTGGAAAGTATTTTATTATTTCATCAAACTGATAGGGACAGTCTTGACGGTTTAAGTTTTTTTCAGAAAGTTTAACAGGGATTATAAGGCATTATGAATTTTTGCAAGAAACATACATTGATTGCGGCAACGGCTCTCGGTGCATTGTTGTTTTTGGCCGTAAGTGTTTCCAGTGTCTTTGCCGATTGTGTTGAGGGCGACTGTGTGGATGGCACAGGAACCAAGGTATATTCATCCGGCGGTAAATACATCGGCAGTTTTCTGGGCGGACGGAGCAACGGCAAAGGGACCAGGATTTATTCCAACGGCAGTGAATATGCGGGCGACTGGAAGGACGGTCTCAAACACGGACAAGGGTCATTTAAATTTCCTGACGGCAGTAAATACATCGGCGCCTTTTTGGAAGATAAAAGAACGGGCAAGGGAAGCATTTCTTTTGCTGACGGCAGCAAATATATCGGTGATTTTGAAAATGATACGTTTCACGGTGAAGGAGTATTCACCTATGCCGACGGCGTTGTCTACAACGGGGAATTCCGTGGCGGTAAACCGGACGGCAAGGGCACGATAACCTCTCCGGACAACGGGAAATATGCCGGTGACTGGAGAAGCGGCAAGTATTACGGAAACGGGCTTTTCACTTTCCCGGACGGCATGACCCATGAAGGTTTGTTTGTTAACAACAAGCCGGACGGCGACGGTATCCGCTTCCATGACCAGGGCGGCAGGTTTGAGGCAAAGTTTTTAAACGGCGTCAAGCAGGGAAACTGGCTGAAGATCTATCCTGATGGCGGTAAATACCAGGGTGAGTTCAAGGACGGCAAAAAACATGGCACCGGGACGTTTTTCTTTGGTGACGGCGGCACCTATACAGGGAAATGGCGCGATGGCAAGAAGCACGGCGAAGGTGAAGAAACCTATGAAGGCGGCGCCAGATACATTGGCCGTCTCAAGGAAGGCGTCCGTCACGGAGAGGGTATTCTGGAGTATTCGGACGGCAGAAAGTTCAGCGGCAGATTTGAAAATGACCTGCCCAATGGCAAGGGGCTCATGACCTTCCCTGATGGTTCGAAATACGATGGAGATTTTGTTGGCGGTAAATTCAATGGCCTGGGTGTTTTTTCATCTCCTGACGGCAGCAGATATGAAGGGCAGTGGCTTGATAATCAAATGGCCGGTGAAGGAGTGTACACCCATTCCGATGGGAAAAAATATGAAGGTTCTTTCATCGGCAACAAAATAGACGGTGAAGGGGTTGTCACCGCCACTGACGGCAGTCGTTATCAGGGAAAATTCAAGTACGGCGACTATAACGGCGAGGGGACCCTGGTCCTTCATGACGGGAAAAAATATGATGGGCAGTTCCGGGATGGCAGGTTTCATGGCAAAGGAGTATTGACTATCCCGGGTGTGGGTGTATACGAAGGGATGTTCAGCGATGGGGTAATGCATGGCGAGGGGAAGCTGTCTTTTGATGACGGCGGGAGTTATGAGGGTGCGTTCAAGGATGGGAAATATAATGGCCCAGGCAAGAGAACATTTTCTCGAAATGTCTATTATCATGGAGATTTCACCGACGGCGTCTTTGACGGCAAAGGAACAATGTCTCCTCTTTATGGTCTGGAGTATTCAGGGGATTGGAAGAAAGGCAGGGCCACCGGCAAGGGCAAATACCGTTATCCCAACGGTGATGTCTATATTGGTGAATTTCATGATGGAATTCGGCAGGGCAAGGGTGTTTACGAATTCATTGACGGTGGTTTTTACGAAGGTGAATTCAAGGATAATCTTTTTCACGGCAAAGGAGTGTTTATGTTTTCCGATGGTGGTGAATATGATGGTCAGTTTGTAACCGGCGCAGCCGAAGGCAACGGTGTTTTTACTGACCGGGAGGGGAAGAAAACCGCCGGAGTTTGGAAGAACAATCAATTCACCGAAAAATAAATGAGATTTAACGCATCATTTTAGTTTGTATAGCCCGGGGGTCTTGCCTCCGGGCTTTTTTTGTAATCAAGCGGTTTGTTCCGGATCATTGCGCTTTGATAAATGAGGATTCCTGGCTGGCGGATTATTGCGGGATCAATTCTGCGGGGATATCCTGGAGTTCGGTTTTTTCGGTAATCGCTTTGGTGTATTTGGTAAATTTTTTGGTATCACCCAGCAGGATGCAGCCGATTATTCTGTTTTGATCGATGACGATTTTTTTATAACGGTCCGCCTGGGAATCGATGCGGCAATCGAATTTGTTCTCAGGGTCGATTTCTCCTGCCGAAGCCAGATCGATTCCAGCCACTTTGAGCTTGGTGGAAATTGTTGTGCCCGAATATGCCAGTTTGTCCCCGGCCATATTGGCCCCGGCTATTCGCCCCTGCTGCGAGGCTGCCGGCCAGATCCCGTATGGTGGTATTTCCTGGAACTGGCAGACGTCGCCGGCCGCATAGATATCATTGACACTTGTTTCCATGTACTGGTTTATCTGGATGCCTTTATCGGTTTTGAGACCAAGGGGGGCGGCAAGTTCCATGTTCGGCCGCACCCCTGCCGAAATGATTACCATCTGCGCCTCAAGGGTTTCACCGCTTTCCAGGGTGACGCCGGTTACCGATTTCGTTCCGTTGATTTCTCTGGTCCGGGCATCGAGCCTGAATGAAAATCCTGATTTTTCAAAAAATCCCTGAAGCAGCGATGCCCCTGGGCCGTCAAGCTGACGGGGCAGGAGCCTTGGGGAAAATTCCACCACGGTAATTATTTTCCCGAGCCTGGCAAGGGCGTCGCCGGTTTCAAGCCCAAGCAGGCCGCCGCCGATAATCACCGCATTGGTAATATTGTCGGCAAAATGCGCAATAGCCCGTGCATCGCTGATATCCCGCAGCGCAAACACTCCCTCCAGGTCAGTGCCGGGAATGGGAGGTACAAAGGAGTGACTGCCGGTGGCAATCAGCAGGCGCTTATAAGAAATTTCCTGATTATCATCGGTGAACACGGTTCTGGTCTCCGGGTCGGCACCAATAACCCGGGTTTCGGTAAGAATGATGATCTTCTGCTCGTCATACCAGGCCTGGTTTTTTGCGACGAGTTTTTCCTCTGGGATTTCACCGGCAATAAAATCATTGAGCCGTATTCGATAATAAAAGGGAAGATCTTCTTCGCTGATTATGGTGATACTTCCTTTCTGGTCCTGTTTGCGGATTTCTTCGGCTGCGGTCAAACCTGCTACCCCGGATCCGATGATCAGGTAATCAACCATTTTGCATACCTCAAGGTCATATTGAATTAGTAAGGAGGAGATAGCATTAAGTCTATTCGGAAAAGGCGCAGAAGTGCAAATGAGAAATGGAGTGAATAGATATAATTTTTTTGGGTAAACTGTTTGGCTGGGCTTTTGATCAAGTCCTGCAGGGACGGGGTGGTTGTCAGTATTGACTGGAAATGTCCAGGCGAGTGGGGTATAAATTGTTGGCAGTTACAACCTTGGAAAAATGATCAGGACGGGGTTTACGATCTTTTTAAGGCGAAAGCACAATACAGAAAACGGGGAATGAAATGGATATTGCATCATTACTGGAACATTATCAGATTATCGAAGAAAATCTTCTGTTAAAGCAGTTGTCCATCGTCATCATCTACGCTGTTGGCGCCAAGGTTGCCGATCTCTTCATTATTCAGGGGGTAATGCGACTGGCGCGGCGCACCAGTATGGAAGTCGATGATACCCTCATAGCCCTGCTCCATGCCCCGGTGCTCTGGACGATTTTTTCCCTTGGCATTCTCCATGCGCTGGTTTTGGGTGTCCTGCCGGCGCCATGGCAGACCGTGCTGCCGTCTTTGACTAAGACAACAATTGTGTTCGTCTGGCTGATCGCCCTGATCCGGATTTTCAATGTCCTGGCACATCAGAGCGCAGATAAGATTCTTTCCCGCGGCAAGATCGGCAGTGATTTTTTTTACATGTCCAAAAATATCCTGCGTGTACTCCTGGTGATTCTCGGTTTGTTCTGGATGCTTTCCATCTGGAAGTTGGACCTGACGCCGCTTTTTGCCTCCGCGGGGATCGCAGGAATCGCGGTGGCTCTGGCAGCTAAGGATACCCTTGCCAACTTTTTTGGCGGGATCAGCATCTTCCTCGACAAAACCTTCAAGGTGGGAGATTATATCATTCTTGATTCCAGCGAACGCGGCGAGGTTGTGGAGGTGGGAATCCGTTCAACCCGCATCAAGACCAGGGACGATGTGCTGGTCACTATCCCGAATTCCATTATGGCCAATTCAAAGATCGTCAACGAGAGTGCCCCGGAACCCCGCTTCCGGATCAGGATTCCGGTGGGAGTGGCCTATGGCAGCGATCTTGAAAAAGTGGAAAATGTCCTGCTGGAGGTTGCCGCAGCCAATTCCAGCGTGGTGACAGATCCTGCTCCCCGGGTTCGTCTGCGCGCCTTTAATAATTCTTCGCTTGATTTCGAACTCCTGGTCTGGGTCCATGAACCCAGTGTCAAGGGGCTCCAGACCCACAATCTTCTCACTGCCGTTTATCATGCCTTCAGGGAACAGGGCGTCACCATTCCTTTTCCGCAGCTGGATGTGCATTTTGACAAACCAATGAAAACAGATCAATGAACAACCAGGTTTCTTTCGAGTTTCAACGCAAGGAGCAGGATGCCATGCCATCCCTCCTTTTTGTCACCGTCATGGCCGGAAATTTGTGGTATTCACAATGAACAATAAACCGTGAGCAGGATGAAAAAGAAAAACTGCTGGGAAATAATGGAATGCGGTCGCGAGCCAGGAGGTTTAAATGCGGACGAGTTAGGGATCTGTCCGGTGCCTCAGGAGCAGAAACTGAATAATATCAACCAGGGTAAAAATGCCGGCAGGTCTTGCTGGGCTGTGGCCGGCACCATGTGTTTCGGGAAGGTGCAGGGAACCTTTGCCAGAAAAATCAATGATTGCCTGCATTGTAAATTTTTTGAGCTGGTCAAAAATGAGGAAGGCAATACCTGGACCAGCACCACGGATATTCTGATCAGATTGAAGAAATAAGCTGCACTCCCATTCCCTTGCCCCCGGTATTCGGGGCTCCTGGCGCTGGCCTGTTTTTCGTCTGAAAATCAAGACTTCATGCTTGCCGACTTCTGCAGGTAATATTCGTAGTCGCCGCCGAACAGGCGCATCTCACCGTGGTCGATTTCCATGACATGGTCCACCAGAGAACGCAGAAAATGGCGGTCGTGGCTCACCAGGACCACGGTACCGGTGAATTTCTGCAGCGCCTCAAGCAGGATCTCGCGGGATTGCAGGTCCAGATGGTTGGTGGGTTCGTCGAGGATCAGGAAGTTTAAAGGGCGGGCCAGAAGGGTGGCCAGGACCACCCGGCTTTTTTCGCCGCCTGAGAGCTGGGCGATGCGTTTGTCGGCATCGTCGCCCTGGAAGAGAAAGGCGGCGCAGAGGTTGCGCACCGTGCCGATGTTGGCCTGGGGCATTACGTCCTGTACGGTCTCGAATACGGTACGGTTGCCATCCAGGACATCCATGGAATGCTGGCTGAAATAGCCCACCGCGACATTGGCGCCGAGAGTGACGCTGCCGGTGGTGGGCTCGGTCCTGCCGGCCAGAACCTTGAGAAAGGTGGATTTGCCGGCGCCGTTGACTCCCACCACGGCGATTTTTTCCTGGCGGCGGATCATTCCTGAGACGCCGCTGAACACGGGTTTTTCACTGCTGTCGCCGTCAGCCGGCCAGGTCTTGGCAAGGTCTGCCATGGCAACCACATCGTCGCCGCTCCGGGGCGGCTCGGCAAATTCAAAGCGCATGACCCGTTGTTCGGCAGGCAGTTCGATACGTTGGATTTTTTCAATCTTTTTAATCCGCGACTGCACCTGGGAGGCGTGGGATGCCCGGGCGGCAAAGCGGGCAATGAACTCCTCCTCCTTGGCCAGCATCTCCTGCTGGCGCCGGTGGCTGGCGATAAGCTGCTCCCGGCGGATCTCCCGTTCGCGCAGGTAGAAATCATAGTTGCCGCTGTAGGTGGTCACCGTCTGGTTGGCCACTTCGATGATCCGGCTGACAATGGAGTTCATGAAGGTCCGGTCATGGCTGGTCATCAGCACCGCCCCCTTGAATTCGTTCTTGAGCCACTCCTCGAGCCAGACGATGGACTCGATGTCCAGATGGTTGGTGGGTTCGTCCAGCAGCAGGACATCGGGGTTGATGGTCAGTATTTTGGCGAGAGCAATGCGCATCTTCCAGCCGCCGCTGAATGATTCCACCGGCCGGTTAAAATCGTCGGGGCCGATGCCGAGGCCGGTGAGCACGCTCTGGGCCCGGGTTTCCAGATCATAGCCGCCCCGGTGCTCAAATTCCTCCTGGGCGTTTCCGTAACGTTCCAGCAATGCAGCCAGTTCATCGTCGGCCATGGGCTGCGCCATGGCGGCCTCCATTTTCTTGATCTCCCGGCCCAGGTCCAGGATCTGGGAGACGGCGGCCATGGTTTCCGCCAGGGCCGAGCGGCCGGCCATGTCGCCGACCTGCTGGGAGAAATGGCCGATAACGGTGCGTTTGGCGCAGGTGATTTCGCCGCGGTCCGCCTCCTCCTCGCCGGTGATCAGCCGGAAGATGGTACTCTTGCCGGCGCCGTTGGGACCGACCAGGCCGGTGCGCACCCCGGGCAGAATCTGAAAGCTGGCATTGGCAAAGAGGATCTGGTTGCCATGTTGTTTGCTGATATTGGTCAGGTGGATCATCAACAGGTCTCGTCATTAAAAGAAAAAAATATAAAGGAAGATTCCGCAAGGTCATGGGGTTGCGGGGTGATAACCGATAATCATTTGTTTATGATTGAAAAAGGGAGTTTTTTAGCATGGCAGCCTGGCTGCTGCAAGGTTATTTTTATTGAAAAGATTAAAGCCGGGGAAAAAGCTGACCCAGAAATATTGATTTTCCCTGCTCGTCTCTTGGCTCGGTTCACTTCTCCTGTCATAGTCATTGACCTGAAATGATTCCGGGTATAGATTGTTTTCAGCCTCTGCCGCCAAGGGTAAGGGTGCAGCCGTTCCAGTATTATTTCATTCATCTTTTCAAGGCATCCCGGAGCAAACGATCAAGACCCGAGTTGAGAAAAAACAGTGGCAGTCCGGCGACCATTATCCAGATGAAAGAGTATCTGGCCCAGAAGATGAGATGAATGATTCATTGATAAAATGTTGTCCTGTTTTTTTCAGGGTAATAAAACAAACCTTGGAGTTCTCTAAGGAGTGAGTTGGGAATGAAGAATAATTATTTGATTTTCTGGTCAGTGGTGGCGGTTGTCGGTTTTTTCTGCGTCGGGATGGCGCAGGCGGGGATGGACGGGCAACAGGGTCGTTATGCCTATGTCACCAACGAGGACGACAATAATCTGATGGTGGTGGATCTTGAAACGGAAAAGGTGGTCAAGACCCTGGACACCGGCAAGATCCCCCACGCACTGGTCTTCACTGTTGAGGGTAAGGGGTATGTCAACAACCGGGGCGAACCAAGCCTGACAGTGATCGACGGCAATTCCTTTACGGTGCTGAAAACCATCCCGTTGCCAGCCACCTCCATGCAGTTTGCCCTGTCTCCTGATGGCAGGACCCTGGCGGTGGGCTATAAGGACGCCCTCCTGATTACCTTTATTGATACGGCCAGCGATCGGATTCTGGGCAGCGTTGCAGTGGGCACGGACCGAGAAGGGGCGAAAACCATCAGGATAAAACATCCCTTCTGGTCAGTGGACGGACGCTTTGTCTATGCCGGCGACGAAGTCAACAAGACCGTGGTGAAGATCGATGCCGGGACCCTTATGGTCACAGCGACACTGCCGCTCCAGGCCACGACCCATCACTTCATTGCCGACCTCACGGGCAGGTATATTTATGTCATTCATGGCAAGGGGAAAAACAGCGCCCTGACGCTCACCATCCTTGACGCCGCATCGGACCGGACCGTCAAGGCCATTGATATACCTATGGCCCAGGGGGAGAAGGCCGACGGTCACCACGGGGTCTTCAGTCCCGATGGCAAGAGTTTTTACCTCTGCAATGAAGGTGGCCGGACCATGGCCATCATAGATGCCGCCACCATGACTTTGGTGAAAACTATCCAGGTGGGCAAGGGCGCCGGGCACGCGATGTTCACCAAAGATGGCGGCAGAGCCTTTGTGGTCTGCCACGATGACAACGTCGTATCGGTTATTGATACGGCGGCACAGGAAGTGATGAGAAGCATCATAGTGGGCAAAGGTGCAAAACAAGGTCACTCCGGTTATATGGCATCTGACGGTTCCTTCTACATGCTCAACGCCGCCGACGGCATGCTCAACCGGATCAACACTGCCTCGATGACTCTGGAGTCGCAGATTAAAGTCGGCCGCAAACCGATGATCATGGAGGTGCGGTAATTCTCCTGCGGATTCCCACTCAAAAAGACAATAATTCAAGTCTTATTGTGGAGTTTAAACAGCTACAATAACAAAGGAGGCTCACATGAAAAAACCGGTATCTCTCATTGTCATGGTTTTTCTGATCGGGGTGTCACTGCTGCATCTTTTGCGGCTGGTGTTTCAGGTCCAGGTTACGGTGGACGGCTCCGAGATTCCCCTGTGGATGAGTATTTTAGGGACAATCGGCCCGGCAGTCCTTGCGGTGCTCCTGAGACTTGAAGCCCTGAAAGACTGAAAATCTTGAGCGGAGGGCTTTTCCATGGATTTTCATCAGAAGAGAACACTTGGCAGGACCGGGCTTAGAGCCGGCAGGCTGGGGATCTCATCGAGTTTCGGCGCTCCGGCTGCAGCCTATGAAGAGGCCTTTGAGCGGGGCTGCAATTATTTTACCTGGGGCACCTTTATCCGGGGTCGATCTAAACCCATGGCCGATGCGGTCAGAAATATTGTTGCACAGGGAAAGCGTGATCAACTCATTTTGTCCATGCTCACCTATGCACATCAATCGACGCTTACGACGTTTTTTCTTGAGCGCGGCCTCAAGACCCTGAAAACCGATTATACCGATGTTCTGCTTCTCGGTTATTTTCCGAAACGGCCGCCCCAGAAAGTCATTGACGGCGCTTTGCAACTTAAAGAGCGGGGACTGGTGCGCCATCTGGGAATCACCAGCCATAACCGCAGGCTCTTTGTGGAACTCGCCAGGGAAGATATTTTCGATGTCTTTCATTTCCGTTACAGCCCGGCGCATCCCGGTGCGGAGGTTGATATCTTTCCGCACCTGCCTGAAGAAAACCGGTCGGGGATGGTTTCTTTCACTGCCACGGACTGGGGTAATCTTCTTAAAAAGGGCAAGATGCCTGCAGGGGAAAAACCTCTGACCGCAGCGGAATGCTATGGGTTCGTCCTGGCAAATCCAGGGGTTGATGTCTGCATGATGGGTGCGAAAAACCGGCAGCAGATGCAGGAAAATCTGGCGCTTCTGGACCGCGGGTCGTTAGAAGAAGAGGAAATTGAACGGATTCGAAGAATCGGCAGGTATGTTCATGGGTGAACAGGATCAGCAAGCTATCTGTCAGTTTTCTGGAAGTGTTTTTCTCAAGGATAAGAGGCTGCCCCATTATTCGTTTTGTGCCCCGCAGTTTCTCAAAAAAAAGAATTTGTGTTGAACGAGGATGAACGATGAACACACATAGTGCGGTAATAGGGTATCTGCTCTGGATTTTCGGATTCATCGGGGCGCACCGCTTTTATTTTGGACGGCCGATCAGCGGCACCATTTATTTTTTTACACTGGGGCTTTTATTCATCGGCTGGATTGTTGACCTGTTCCTGATCCCATCGATGAACAGAAAAGCGGACATTGCCTATACAGCAGGGATCATTGATTATAATATCGCCTGGATACTGCTTACCTTTCTGGGGGTTTTCGGCGTACACCGGTTTTATCTCGGCAAGTGGGTGACCGGACTCATCTATCTGTTCACCGGCGGTTTGTTTCTCGTTGGGATTATTTATGATTTCTGGACGATCAATGAACAGATCAGTGAAATAAACAGGACTCAATAATACTTCTTCGTCAAACATTGTCGGTTTCGTGAAAATCACGAGACGGGTGTGAATTTTGTTTCTAACTTGTTGAGATCATGAAGGGCGATAATTCAGGTTTTTACTTTTTACGAAGCCATCAATATTCAGAATTAGGCATTTTCTAACGAGGTTCACATGAAAAAAACGGTATCGGTGATCGGCACGTTTTTTCTGGGCATTGAGACCTTGAAAGGCTGAGGATGCCAATGGCAAAAAAAAAGTATAAAAAACAGTGTTCTGGTTTACTCCACCGACCGGGGTCGGATCTGTTCCGGTTGCGGCCATCCGGCCGGGCAATGCTGCTGCAGCAAGAAGAGCCTCCCTGCGGGTGACGGGATTGTCAGAATCAGTCGTGAAACCAAAGGGCGTAAGGGCAGCGGGGTATCGTTGATTTCCGGTCTGTCATTGGATAAGGACGGACTCAAGGAACTGGCCGGACAACTCAAACGGAAATGCGGTTCCGGCGGCTCGATCAAAAACGGCGTGATCGAGATTCAGGGCGATCATCGCGATGTCTTAATGGAAATGCTGGTAAAGCAAGGGTTCAAGGTTAAACTCGCAGGAGGCTGACTAATCAGGCAGAATGGCGATTCTGTTTTCGCAACAATGCAAGCCCTGAAACCTTGTATTCTGAAGGAGCAGTTGCACAATGTGTGAATTTTGTACCAAGCATGGCGATGGCAAGGTCTGGTTTAAGAATGCGGCAAATTATGCCAATGACCTGATGGCCGATCTTAATCGTCGCAAGTATATCAGAGATTTTTTCACTAACACCATTGAAGAAGGGATCGTCACCATCGGGCGGCTGGAAACCATCTATCAAAAAAAGAAACGTCTGCCGGATCGCCTGGTACGCCAGATGGTAGGCAAGGCCGAAGAGGAGCATTTCGGCCAGGTGGTGACCATGGAGGATATCAGGGAAATTGTCGGACGGGCGGCAACAGTGGTCAGGATGCCCTGCGCCTGTCGCTGGGCGGCGCTGAAGAAAGAGAATCGCTGCTGCTACAGTGTCAGCTATACCCCTGAAACCTGGTATCAGGATCTGGATATGGGTTATTTCGGCAAGGCGCCGGACATGGGCCTTGAGAGCCTCAGCCCGGAGGCGGCAATCAGCCAGATGCAGGCCCTGGAAAAAGACGGCGCAGTGCACACGATCTGGACGATGATCACCCCCTTTATCGGCGCCATCTGTAATTGTCAGCCCGGCGACTGTCTCGGGCTGCGCACCCTTGCCATTGATGTTGAGACCATGT